>VEPF01000168.1 GCA_012027055.1 Gemmatimonadota bacterium
CTGTTCGAGGCGATCGACCCGGGCGGGGAGCGCATCCAGTCGACCGAATGCCTGATCCCGAAACTCGATGAACTGCTGCTGCTGCAGCTCGAAATACCGATCGGTCCGCGCGAAACCGGCCGTCATCTCGTCGCGCAGCGTGTTGAACTCTCCATCAGCCCGCGCGAACCCGGCCGTGCTATCTCCGCGGACCGGCTTGAACTCGCCGCCGGCCCGCGCGAACCCGGCCGCCATCGTCTCCCGCAGCGCCGTCAACTCTCCCTTGATGTCGTCATTCGTCATGGCGGCCAAGGTAGCGTGAGCGGAGGGGGCGCTTCCATAGCGGGGTGAGACAAGGACATATGCGGAGGCAATGCTCGAGACAGCTGTGGCCAAGATGGGCTCGGCGGGTGAGGCGATCTACGTGAACCGGGTTACGGGTTCTCGAGGCGCAGCCGGGCCGGGGACTGACGCACCCCGGTGTCAGCGTGATGTCAATGCCGCGAGTTCCGCGCGAACGGAACGCCGTGTCGCCCGGCCGGCGGCACACGGCCAGGCCGGTCGGAAACGCGGCTCTCGACTACCAGCGGACGGCGTACTGTACTTTGGCCATGAGCTGGGTGGCGTTCAGCGCCCAGCGGTCCAGGCGGTCGATTACGTTGTAGTTGTAGACCAGGAACAGGTCGCCCAGGGGGTCGAACGTCCAGCGGAGGCGGGTGTTGCTGCCGATCTCCCTGGTCTCGTCGTCGTACTGGATGAAGCTGGTGAGCTGCAGGTCCGGGGAGACGTTCAGGAGGGCGCGCGCGCCCAGCACCGACTGCGCGAAATCGCCGGCCTCGAGGCGGCCCACGTTCCTGGTGCCGGTCAGCTCGAAGCTGCCCAGCTCCGCGGGCTAGATGCGGAGCGTCCCCTCATACAGGTCCCGGCTCCCGTCGTAGCCGCTGCCGAACCCCCACGCGAGCTGGCCGCTGATGGGGCGCTTCTCGGCCAGCTGGGCTTCCAGCCGATACCGGACGTAGTGGTAGGCACCCGGCTCGATGACCACGCCATCGGCGATTTCGAACGGAGCGTCCAGCCGCTCGCCTTCAGGGTTCACGTTGAACTCGAGGCGGTCACCGCTCTCCAGCTGCCAGTTGATCGGGGCGTTGAAGAGCCGGTAGCTCTCCCAGCGGCCGGCGAGGTCCAGGTAGAGGGTGGGCCGGAACTCGTGGACCATGCTGCGGAGCCACGGCAGGGAGGCCGGATAGATGCGGTACTCCGCGGACAGGCTGGCCTTGTGGAAGCCGGTGCGCGGCACGAAGCCCAGGGCCGGCTCGAAGCCTCCGCCGATGCGTGTCCAGGTCAGGCTCACGTCCCAGATGTCGTTCGGGTAGGCGACGCTCGCGCCGAAGGCCGTCCGGTCCCCCGCGAGGCCCTGCCGGTCCGTGGTCAGGGCCCAGACACCGGCCTGCAACGTCTTCCCGCCCCGGAACTGGGACGTCTGGTACGTGAAGTCCCCGCCCACCAGGTAGGATCCGCCGTGTCCGGCGGGATCGCCGAAGGTGCCGAGCAACCCCACGGTGCTTTCGGCGAACACGTTCTGGCGGATGCGGACTGCACCGAGTGTGGCGGCATCCGCGACGCCGGCGACGCCGCCTGCGCTCGTGAGCAATGCGGCGATGCTCGTGCCCCTCACCTTACCCGTGATCTTGCCGCCGATTTCCAGGGGCACGGACACGCCTTCCCGGAGCCCGATCCGCCGGCTGAAGAACGGCACCAGGTCGGAGCTGCGGTACTGTGTGAGGCCCATTCCGAAGCCGAACAGGTCCGAGCCCTCCAGGAAGAACGTCCGCTTCTCCGGGAAGAAGAGCGGGAAGCGGGTGAGGTTGGTGCGGCGCGTGTCCACCTCGGTTTCTGCGAAGTCGGTGTTCACCGTGGCCATGGCGGTGAGGTTCGAGCCCAGGCGCTGGAACACGTCCAGGCTGGGCTCGACATCGCTCGCCCACGATCTGCCTGCCCCGATCTTCTCCACCGCGGGCACCACGGCTCCGCGGATGGTGAGGCCGAGCCCGGTGTCGAACCGGGGCACGTCGGTCAGCAGGCCGGCCCGGCTGGTCTGCGAGACGCGCGCGTCCCGGACCGGACTGGCCCAGCGGCTCACCTCCTGGAGCCGTTCCACGCGCCGCTCCACGTTGAAGCCCCAGCGGTCGAGCGACGCGTCGAAGCTCAGGCTCCTGAGCGGTATGCGGATCTCCGCCGACCAACCGTCCGCGTCGCGGTGCGTGCGCGCTTCCCAGACCGCGTCCCACTGCGGATCTTCACCCATCATGGCGGTGCGCGCTACCAGCGCATCATAACGTGCGCCGCCCGGATTGACCGCGAACACGTACCCGCCCCGTCCGTCGAGGAAGGGATCGAGGACGATCTTCACGTAGTCCTGGTTGTCCAGCTCCGGGTCGCGCGCCTTGGAGGTGCTCACGATGCCGGCGGGATCGGGATGGCGCGCGAGCACGCCGAAGACGATCGCGTCCGCATCGGCCAGCACCCGCACGACGGTGCCGGCGACGGGCGTGCCTCCCTCATCGGGCTCAGTCATGGTGAGCCGCTCGATGGCCGGCGCGTTCGCCCAGGCGGGCTCGTCGAGGATGCCATCGAGTCGAAGCGCCGCCGAGAGCGGGCCGATCGCGAGCGCAGGCCGCGTCGGGGCAGCGGGAGGCGTGGCCGATTGGCCCGCGGTGGTCCGCGGCACGGCCAGCGGCAGCAGCACGAGTGCGCGAATGGCTCGGCGTCGAGCTTCCTTGAGCATTTCGGCGTATGGGCCTGTATCCGGTCCGGGCGCGGCGTGCGCACGAAGATAACCGGCTGCCCGCTGGCCGACCACGACGCGCCCGCGCGGCGGTGCGGGACGTCGCTTCTTTACGGTGCGCGGTTTCCGGAATAGGATCCGGGTCGGGATGGTGCTCCGCCGATTCCCTCGAGCCGGGCGAGGCTCCTGAGGCCATGTCACCAAGCCGACGAGAAGTCCTGATCCAGCTGGCGGCGCTGGCGGCGCTGCCGCGCGCCGGCAGACGCGCAATCGCCGCCGATCCGCTGGACGGCACCATTGCCGAATACCAGGCCGGACGGCGGCAGGGGCAGTGGAGTGCCGCGGAGATCACGGCCGCGGCGCTCGAGCGTTGCCGCACCGACGGCACGGGCTGGCGGGCGATCGATGCGCTCACGCCCGAGACTGCGCTCGCGGAAGCGCGCGCCTCCGATGCCCGCCTGCACGCGGACCGGCTGCTCGGCCCACTCGACGGCGTGCCCGTGTTTGCCAAGTCCATCTACGACGTGCGCGGCCTGCCGACCACGGGCTCGAGCGCGAATTGGGCGAGGCTCTTTCCGGAACCGGTCGGGCGCGGTGCGCTGGAGGTCGAGCGCCTCCGGCCGGCGGGCGCA
>VEPF01000432.1 GCA_012027055.1 Gemmatimonadota bacterium
GTCCGCTGCCGGTGCCTTGGCCAACCCTTCAGCGGACCGGGCGCCGCACTTCGATCGGGGCGTCCAGCCTGATCACCAGGTCCGAGCCGGCCGGCAGCACCACGTCCACGTCGGCGGTGCCCATGGCAATGGCCGTGCCCGCCGCCGCTCCGACCACGGCGCCGACGATCGTGCTCCTGGTGTCCTTGCCGATGACGCGTCCGAGCACGGCGCCCGCCGCAGCTCCGGCCGCGGCCTTGCCGACCTGCGCGCCGGTGGAGCTGCGGCTCTTCCGCTCCGGGTTGGCCTTCACCACGGTACCTTCCAGGGGCAGGCTCTGGCCGTCGAAGGAGATCGACTCGAAGGCGAGCGCGATCACCCCGGTCTCCCCGACGCGCCCCGACTTCTCCACCTGCGTCAGCCGGCCGCGGATCAGCGCTCCGGCAGGGATCGCGGCCACGCCATCGGCATCCCGGATCGCGTCCGGCAAGGTGGCCGTGAACAGGTCGCCCACGCGGTTGGTCTCCGTGGACAGGGTCTCGTTCAGCGTGGCGGCGAAAGTGGTCCCCACCGCGGCCGTGGCGGTCTCGGTGCGTGCTTCCCGGCTCGCCGGCGCCGCCTCGCGCGCCGTCTCCTGCGGATTCGAGACGGACGCCGGTGCCGTTGTGCGCGCCTGCGGGCGGGATGTCGGACCTGACGCGACCTGCGGGTTCGCTTCCGGCCGCGCCTGGGCCTGCGCCCCGGCGGCCGTATCCTCCAGCGCGCCTGCGGGCATGCCCTCCGGCAGAGGTGCCTGGTCCGCTTCCTCGCTTGCCCGGGCCGGCTGGTCCGGCGCACCGCCGCCGCAGCCGGGTGCCAGCCCCAGCAGCAGCGCGCACAGCAACGCGCCCGGCCTGTACCGCATCAGCATGACCCCTCCTCCAGTGTGTCCGTCCCGCGGCATTATATAGCTCCGGCCCGCCATTGTTCCTCGGAGGGCCCGGCCGACCGCGCGTGTTTGGCGCGCGCGCCGCGACTCCCGTAGCTTGCCCCGCCGGCGAGCGTACGCCGACCGGCCGGCCGGGACGTCCGGCGGCGCGCCTGACCCGCTCGCCCGGGGGGTGTCGGCATCAGATGAACGAGCTGCGAACGGTACTCCCGTACGTACGGCCCTATCGCCGCGGCATCGCCGCCGGCCTCGCCCTCGTCGCGGCCTCCAACATCGGCGTCCTGCTCTCGCCCGCGCTGCTCGGCCTGGCCATCGATGCCATGCGCCGGCCGGGCGCGACCCTCGGCGCCATTGCGTCCTACGCCGGCCTCATCGTCCTCGCCACCGTGGTCGGGGGCGCTGCGCGCTATGGCATGCGCCAGCTGCTCAATGCCATCAGCCGGCGGGTGGAGACCGATCTCCGCGACGCCTTCTTCGCCCACCTGATGCGCCTGGACGCGGGGTTCTACGGCCGCACCCGCACGGGCGACCTGATGAGCCGCGCCACCAACGACACGCAGGCCGTGCGCATGGCCATCGGACCGGGGATAATGTACCTGGTCAATACTATCGTCTCCACCGTCTTCTCCCTGCTCTGGATGCTGCGCTACAGCGTGCCGCTCACGCTCCTGGCGCTCATCCCGATGGTGCTCCTGCCCGTGGTCATGCGCTACTTCGGGACGCTGATCCACCAGCGCTTCAGCCAGATCCAGGACCATTTCGGCGTGATCACCACCATGGTCCAGGAAAACCTGAGCGGCGTGCGCATCGTGCGCGCCTACGTGCAGGAGGAGGCCCAGGAGCGGGAGCTGGACCTGCTCAACCGCGAGTACGTGGCCCGCAACATGGCCCTGGCGCGGCTTTCCGCGGTCTTCAATCCCCTGCTCTCCATCCTCACCGGCACCGGACTCCTGATCACGCTCTGGTACGGAGGCCGGCAGACCATGACGGGCGCACTCACGGTCGGCGACTTCGTCGGCTTCAGCATGTACCTGGGCATGCTCACCTGGCCGCTCATCGCCCTCGGTCGGGTGGTGAACCTCTTCCAGCGCGGCGCAGCCTCCATGGCCCGGATCAACCGGATCATGGAGACCGAGTCCCGGGTGGTGGATGCGCCGCAGGCGACGCCGCTGCCGACGGTTCGGGGCGAGATCGAGTTCCGGGACGTCGCCTTCCGCTACCCCGGTACCGAACGCGACGTGCTCCGGGACCTCAGCTTCCGCATCCCGGCCGGCAGCACCTCCGCCCTGGTCGGGCGCACCGGGTCCGGCAAGAGCACCCTGCTCGCGCTGCTCACCCGCCGCTTCGATCCCGACTCCGGGCAGATCCTGCTCGCCGGCGGCCCGCTCCCGCTCGTCCCTCTCGCCCAGCTGCGCCAGGTCATGGGCGTGGTGCCGCAGGAGGCCTTCGTCTTCTCGGAGAGCATCGCCGCCAACATCGCCTTCGGCATGGAACAGCACGAGGACGGAGCGCACCGGGTGCGCCGAGCGGCGGACGTCGCCCAGCTGACCGACACCGTCTCGGCCTTCCCGGACGGGTTCGACACCCGCCTCGGCGAGCGCGGTGTCAACCTGTCCGGTGGACAGCGGCAGCGGGCCACGCTGGCCCGGGCGCTCGCCCGCGATCCGCGCATCGTGGTGCTCGATGACGCCCTGAGCGCGGTCGATACCCACACCGAGAAGGAGATCCTGCGCGGTCTGCACCAGGAGCTCGAGGGGCGGACCGCGATCGTGGTCAGCCACCGCGTGAGCGCGGTCATGAATGCCGACCAGATCCTGGTGCTGGAGGACGGTCGGCTCGTGGCCCAGGGTACGCACGCGGAACTGGTCACCGCCGGCGGGCTCTACGCCACCCTTTTGCGGCGCCAGCTGCTGGAGGAAGGATTGGACGGCGACGCGCTTGTCGCGGACGCCGCCGAAAGCTAGTATTTCCTTACATGACAAAGGCTTCCGCTACACCGATCCTGCTGGTCGAAGACGATCCCCTGCTTCGCCAGGCATTCCGCCTCCTGCTCGAAGACGCCGGGTACGATGTACGCGAGGCGGGCACGGCGGAGCAGGCCCTCAGCGCCGTGGAGACGCACCCGCCCGCCCTGGTCCTGCTCGACCTGGGGCTCCCCGATCGGTCCGGTCTCGAGGTCGCGCGGGAGCTGTCACGGCGGCCAGAGACCCGCTGCATCAAGGTGGTGGCGCTGACCGGCCGCGTGGGCGCCCGCGAGCGGCAGGAATGCCTGGCCGCCGGCTGCGTCTCCTACTTCAGCAAGCCGGTCGAGCCGCGCGAGCTCATCGGCCGGCTCCCCGGACTGCTCGAGCCCGCCCGCGGCCCGGATTGATCCTCAGATCCGCTCCAGCAGGAACGCCGGGGTGAGCCGGGCGGCCCAGGCCGAGAGCACCGTGAACGTCCCCGTCACCAGCCGCCGCCCCACCACCCCCCGCCCCGCCCCG
>VEPF01000366.1 GCA_012027055.1 Gemmatimonadota bacterium
GGCCGGTGCCGCCCGCGACGGCCGCGCGCGCGACGATCCCGCCCGCCGGACCTGTCCCCGTCGCGGCCGCCGCACCGGACGCGGCCGTGGACCGCACGCCGGTCCAGGCGGAGGCCCGGCCGGCGGCGCCCGAGGAGGCAGCCGCGCGGGCGGTCGCGCTGGCGCAGCCGCGGGGGGTGCCGGCCGCCCGGCCGGCGCAGGTGCGCGGCCTCTACCTGAACGCCTGGGCGGCCGGCTCGTCCCGCAAGCTGGCGCGGCTCATCGACATCGCCCGCCGCACCGAGATCAACAGCTTCGTGATCGACGTGAAGGAGGGCGGGGAGCTGAGCTACCGCTCCAGCATCCCGCTGGTACGGCGCGTCGGCGCGGACCGGTCCTACATCCGGGATGTGCGGGCCATGCTCGAGCGGTTGCGGGCGGCCGGCGTGTATCCCATCGCGCGCATCGTCGCCTTCAAGGACCGCGTGCTGGCGGAAGCGCGGCCGGAGTGGGCGATCCAGCGGGCGGACGGCAGCATGTGGCTGGACGACACCGGGCACCCGTGGGTGGACTCCTACAACCGGCACGTCTGGGACTACAACATCGCCATTGCGCGGGAAGCCATCGAGCTGGGCTTCGCGGAGGTGCAGTGGGACTACGTGCGCTTCCCCGACGTGCCGCGCTCCTACATGGCGGCCGCGCGCTGGCCGGCCGCGGCCGGCCGGACCAAGGAAGACGCGATCCGCGAGTTCCTGCAGTACTCGCGCACGCAGCTGGCGTCCTACGGCGTGCCGGTCACGGCCGACGTGTTCGGCCTCACGGTCTCCGCCACCGACGACATGGGGATCGGCCAGCTCTGGTCCAAGCTGGTCGATGCCACCGACGTGCTGCTGCCGATGGTCTACCCGTCGCACTTCGCGCGCGGCTCCTACGGCATCGCGCGTCCCAACGCCTTCCCGTACGGCACCGTGAAGAAGGCGCTCGACTACGCCCGGCAGCGCACGCCCGACTCGCCGGGCGTGGCGACCATCCGCCCCTGGCTGCAGGACTTCACGCTGGGGCAGCCGCGCTACGGGCCCGCGCACGTGCGGGCCCAGATCCGCGCGGTCTACGACGCGGGACTGTCGGAGTGGGTGCTGTGGAACCCGGGCAGCAACTACACCGTCCCGGCGCTGGCCGGCGAGGATGGCGTGGCGCCCGACTTCCCGTTGCCGGGCGAGCTGCCTGCCGCGCCCCGGCCGTCACCCGGCCCGGGCGGCAGCGGCGCGAACTGAAGCTCGTAGAGCCGGGCATAGAGCCCGCCCCGCCGCAGCAGCTCGGCGTGGGTGCCCTGCTCGCGCAGCTCGCCGTGGTGCAGCACCAGGATGCGGTCTGCGTGCTGGATGGTGGACAGGCGGTGGGCGATCACCAGCGACGTGCGTCCCGCCATGAGGACGTCGAGCGCCTGCTCGATGCGTTCCTCGAGCGCGGAGTCCACGGAGCTGGTGGCTTCATCGAGCACCAGCACCAGCGGGTCGAAGGCGAGCGCGCGCGCGAACGAGAGCAGCTGCCGCTCGCCCACCGAGAGAGAAGCCCCGCGCTCGCCGAGCGGTTCGGCGTACCCCCGCGGCAGGCGCTCGATGAACGCGTCCGCCCCCACGCGAGCCGCGGCGGCGCGGATCCGCTCGTCGGAGATGCGCTCGTCGCCCAGGCGGATGTTGTACGCGATGTCGCGGCTGAAGATGAACACGTCCTGGAGCACGAGCGCGATGCGGCGCCGGAGGGCGAGGACGTCGTATGCCCGGATGTCGATGCCGTCCAGGAGGATCCGGCCCTGCTGCGGCTCGTAGAAGCGCATCAGCAGGCTGATGATGGTGGTCTTGCCGGCCCCGGTGTGCCCCACCACCGCCACGCGCTCGCCGGGCTCGGCCGCGAAGCTGAGATCCCGCAGCACCCAGTCCCAGGTATCCTTGCCGAGACCGGCTTCGGGCAGCGGGCGGTAGGCGAACCAGACGCCCTGGAACTCGATGCGTCCGCGCGCTGACGCGGGTACCGGCTCTCCGCCCGCCGCGTGCGCGAGCGGCGTGTCCAGCAGCTTGAAGATGCGCTCGGAGGAGGCCATCGCCCCCTGCAGCATGTTGTACTTCTCGGAGAGGTCCTGGATGGGGCGGAAGAACCGCCGCGCATAGATCAGGAACGCGTACACCGAGCCGACACTCATGCTGCCGCGCAGCACCTCCCACCCGCCGTAGGTGATGATCAGGGCGAAAGCAATAGCCGTGAGCAGCTCGATGACCGGGAAGAAGAGCGCGTAGTACCGGATCGAGCGCAGGTGCGCCTGCAGGTGGAAATCGTTGATGGCGCGGAATTCCGCGACGGTGGCCTGCTCGCGCCCGAAGAGCTGCACCACGGTCACGCCGGTGATGCGCTCCTGCAGGTACGCGTTGATGCGGGCGAGGCGGATCCGGATGTCGCGATAGGCGTCGCGGACCAGGCGGCGGAAGCTGGTGGCCGCGGCGAACACGAACGGCATGACCAGCAGGGTGACGATGGCCAGCTGCCAGTCGAGCGCGAACAGCGTGACCACGATGAAGAGGAGCGCGAACAGGTCCCCGAAGACGGCCACCACGCCGGAGCTGAACAACTCGTTCAGCACCTCCACGTCACTGGTGACGCGGGTCATCATGCGCCCGACCGGGTTGCGGTCGTAGTAGGGCAAGGGCAGCCGTTGCAGGTGGGCGAAGATCTGGCGGCGCAGGTCGTACATGACGTGCTGCCCGAGCCAGGAAGTGAGCAGCAGTTGCAGGTACTCGAAGAGGAACGAGAGCAGCAGCGTGCCCAGGTACGCGGTAGTGAGGACCAGCAGCAGGTGCGGGTCGTGACCGGGAATGGCGCGGTCGATGACCGCGCGGGTCAGCAGCGGCTGCGCCATTTCCACCGCGGCGCCGCCCAGCAGCAGGAGCACCGCGACGGCCACGCGCCCGCGGTACGGCCGCAGGTACGCCAGCAGGCGTCGCATCAGGCCGGCGTCGTACGCCTTGCCGAGTGCTTCTTCCTCCTGCTGGTGGGGGTCCGGCGGCGCGCTCACTACCGGTCCTACCGGCCCCGCCGCGCTTCGCGCTCGCGGCGCTTCGCCTGCTTGGCCGATTCGCCGGGGAGCCGCACCTGCACGTCCCCCCCGCCCATCAGCGCCAGGCCGTGCACCCGCAGCAGCGGCAGGTCGGGGTGGGGTGCGGGGGCGGGAGAGCGGTGTCCGAAGCCGCCCATGATGGCCACGCCGCTCACGTCTACCACGAGGTCGGGCGGGACGATGATGTCGCAGCCGCCCATGCAGGCGATGATGAACACTTCGGTCACGCCGGGCGGCAGGTGCACCTCGCGGAAATCCAGCTGGGTGCCGCCCATAAGGCAGAGCAC
>VEPF01000358.1 GCA_012027055.1 Gemmatimonadota bacterium
TGTTGCGCCGCCGCTTGTTCAGCTTGATGATCTTGAACTCGAAGGCCTGGCCGATCAGGTCCTCGATGTGCGGCACCCGCCGCAGCGCGATCTGCGACCCCGGCAGGAACGCATCGACGCCCATTAGGTCCACCGTCACGCCACCCTTGATCTTGCGGGTGAGGATGCCGGGCACCTGCTCGTTCTCTTCGTAGGCCCGCTTGATCTTCTCCCACACGCGCAGGAAGTCGGCCTTCTTCTTCGACAACACCACGACGCCATCGGAGTCCTCCAGATTCTCCAGGAAGACCTCTACTTCATCCCCGGGCCGCAGTTGCTCGGCATTCTTGAACTCGTCGCGGTTGATCGAGCCTTCGCTCTTGAAGCCGACGTCCAGGATGACCGCGTTCTCCGTGATGCGCAGCACGCGCGCCTTCACGATCTCGCCTTCCTCGATGTTCGAGAGCGTCTGCTCGTACATGCCGAGCATCTGCTCGTACTCCTCCATCGAGTACTCGTCTTCCTCGAAGAACGGGTGCACCACGGGCGGCAACGCCGCCTGCTTGCGTCGCGTGCGCGTCGCGATGTTCTCGAAGTCCAGGCTGTCGGGGGAGTTGTGGTCTGGCATGGTAGGATACGCCTCCGTCTGGCTCCGGTGTACGACCCACCGGCAGGGCTCGGGTTACCTGTCCGGCGCCGTCGGCAGCGCCGGTACAGACATTCAGTTTAACGGAGCCCGGCAGGTACGACCAGCCCCCAGCATGGTGCGGACCAGCGGTCGGAGTTGCCCGCTTACCCGCTCAGCCGTGCACCCGTCGCCACTCCATGACGTGGGCGACGATGACGCCGACCTGCTGATCGAAGGTGAGGTTGGTGGTGTCCAGGTCGATGGCGTCAGCCGGGCGGCGCAGCGGGGCCACGGCGCGCGTCGAATCGATCCGGTCGCGCGCTTCGATGCGCCCGATCTCGCTCTGCAACCGCTCCGGGTCGTGGGCGGCCTCGCCGCGTTCGAGGAGGCGGCGGCGCGCCCTCACGGCGGCGTCCGCCACCAGGTAGAACTTCTGCTCCGCGCCCGGAAACACGACGGTGCCCATGTCGCGCCCGTCGGTCACCAGGTCCACGCCCAGGGCGGCGCTCCGCAGCCGGTCGAGCAGCCACACCCGGACGGCCGGCAGGGCGGCGACGGGGGAGACATTGGCGTTTACCTCCACGGATCGGATCAGGCCGGTGATGTCCTGGTCCGCGGCGAACAGGCGATAGCCGGAACCCGCCGGCTCGCCGCGCACGTTGAGTGCGTCCAGCTGCGCCGTGGTCAGGGAGTGCCAATGCTCCGTGGGAATCCCAGCCGCGAGCACTGCCCAGGTAAGCGCCCGGTAGAACGCCCCGGAATCGAGGTGCCGGAACCCGAGCCGCCCGGCGACGGCAGCAGCCGTGGAGCTCTTGCCGGAGCCCGCCGGGCCGTCGATGGTGACGATCACGGACCCGTCTCCAGTCTGCGGAGCTCCTGCCAGAATCCGGGGAAACTGACGGCCGCGGCCGCGCGGTCATCGATCCGGAGTTCGCATCCCGGAAGGGCGCCGAGCACGCCGAAGGCCATGGCGATTCGGTGGTCGCCCGCAGTTGCGACGGCGCCCCGGAGCGAATTCCGGGTGCCCTGCACCACCAGCCCGTCTGGCAACTCCTCGGCCACGACCCCGATCGCCCGCAGGTTGGCCACCAGCATGCTGATCCGGTCCGACTCCTTCACCCGCAACTCCCCTGCCCCGGTGATCGTAGTCTCGCCCTCGGCGCGGGCCGCCAACACCGCGAGCACCGGCACCTCATCGACCAGGGCGGGGATCTCCGTCCCGACCACCGTAGTCCCCCGCAACTCCCCGGCGGACACGAGCAGGTCGGCCACGGGCTCGGCGCCCTGCTGGCGAGGCTCTAGTACCGCCACCGGAGCGCCCATCCGTGCCAATACATCCAACAGCCCGGTGCGGGTGGGGTTCACCCCCACCCCGTGGATGCGCAGGGGGGTGCCAAGCAGCAACGCCGCCGCGACCAGGAACGCCGCCGCGGAGAAATCGCCGGGCACGGTCACGTCGAAGGGCGGGATCTGACCGACTGGTTCCAGCCGGATCTCGTGTCCGGCCGCCCCGCTCCGCTCCGACAATGGCACCCCGAGGCCGCGGAGCAGGCGCTCCGTGTGATCCCGGGAGCGGAGCGGTTCCGTGACGGTCACGGGTTGTCCTCCGCACAGCCCGGCCAGCAGCACGGCGCTCTTCACCTGCGCGCTCGCAGTGGCGTCTTCGAACCTGAGCGGCCGCAGCTCGCCGCCCGTGATTTCGACCGGGAGCCGGTCGGCATCGCCCAACTCCCGGATGCGCGCTCCCATTTCCCGGAGCGGGCGTGTGACCCGGCGCATGGGGCGGCTGCGCAGCGAATCATCACCGGTGAGCGAGGCCACCAGCGGCTGCGCCGCCAGGATCCCGAGCAGCAAGCGGGCCGTGGTGCCGCTGTTGCCGCAGTCCAGAGGCGCTTCCGGTGCTATCAGCCCGCGCAGGCCACGGCCGACCACCTGCAGCTCCCCCGCGGGCAGGGTCTCGATGGGCACGCCGAGGGCGGTGAGGACACGGCGGGTCGCGTTGGTGTCCCCTGCTACGAGGGGCTCCCGGATACGGCTGAGGCCGCCGGTCAGGGCAGCCGCCAGCAGGGCGCGGTGCGTGATCGACTTGTCACCGGGCACCCGGGCGTGGCGCAGGCTACGATCCGGCATCGGAATCACGGTGCGGGACCTCGAGTACCAACCCGTCGTACGCGACCACGGCCGCGGGAAAGATGTCCCGCGCCTCGCGCTCCAGGGGCCGGCTGTCGTCGGCGTAGCGGGCGGACAGGTGCGTGAGCACCAGCCTGAGCACGCCCGCGCGTCGAGCCAGCTGCGCCGCCTCCGCCGCGGTGGCGTGACCGGTGGTGCGCGCGCGGTCGGCTTCATCCGCGCCGAAGGTAGCATCGTGGATCAGCAGGTCCGCATCCCGGGCCAGGTCCGCGGTGGCACGGCAAGGCCGGCTGTCGCCGGTGTAGACCACGCGCCGTCCCGGCCGTGGGGGGCCTACGACCTCGGCTGGCGTCACCAGGCGGTCTCCCACCGGTACGGTGATGCCCCGATGCAGGTGGCCGAACAGGGGACCCTCGGGGACCCCGAGGGCCCGGGCCCGCTCCACGTCGAACCGGCCGAGGCGCTCATGCTCCTGCAGGGCGTAGCCCAGCGCGCGCGCCCCGTGTTGGACCGGGTAGGCCACGACGTCATAACCATCCCGGGCAACCGCCTGGCCGGGCTCCAGCTCCCCGATCTCCACCGGGAACGGGACCCGCTCGACTCCAAGGTGGACGGTCTGCGCCAGGA
>VEPF01000254.1 GCA_012027055.1 Gemmatimonadota bacterium
CACCGCGGCTCGCTCCCCCGATCGGAGCGTCGCAGTAGCATCGGGCAGTCAAAGACGCGCACGGCATCGTCAAAGTCGACCCCGTGCTTGTCGAGATTGGCGCGGGCCTTGGCCTCCTCCCATTCGAAGTCCATGTCCCGCTCCTCTCGTATATACAAGAGTATATACGGCTGCGCAAGATAGATGCGTGATGGAGCGCAGTGTTGGGCGAGAACGTGGGCAACCGAATAGCGAATACGGCTTTTGAGCCCGAGCCTGAGTGCGTCACGTCGTGATCGCAGGGTGGGAAGAAGCCTTTGCCTGCAGTGGGAGCCTGACAGGCGCCGCCTGGCACCGGTGCCACCGGTCAGGAAAGTTCTGCGTAGTCCTCTGCCCAATCCATGATTGCCATACTTCCGCAGCCCTAGGCCGCGCGGGGCCGCCGACGTCGGCGCGAGCGCCGTGCGTACTGGCCCGCGCCGCGGTCCCGTGCCGCGCGTTCGACGATCGCAGGCTCCAGTGCTGCCGGGCTGGCCGCGGTTGCCGCCCGCGGACGGGCGGGCGCACGCGCCGCGCGGGCTGCCGCGATCCGCTCGTGGCGGGCCACCTCCAACCGCTCGTCATTGGCGGCGCGGTAATCGAAGCCGCCGATGGTGCGCCGCTCGATGCGGCTGCCGAGCGTCCGCTCGATCCGCCGCACCTCGTCCTCGTCTTCAGGCGCCACCAGGGTACAGGCGTCGCCGGTCAGCTCCGCGCGACCGGTGCGGCCGATCCGGTGGAGGTAATCGTCGGGGGACGCGGGAACGTCGAAGTTCACGACGTGCTCCAGGGCATTGATGTCGATGCCGCGAGCCACGATGTCGGTGGCGACCAGGATGCGAACCTCGCCGGCCTTGAAGGCGGCCAGGGCGGCGGTCCGTTGGGCCTGGCTGCGATTGCCGTGGATGCGCGCGCACGACACCCCCTCCCGCTCCAGCTTCTGCGCCAGCCGGTTGGCCCGGTGCTTGGTGCGGCAGAACACGATCGCGCTGCCGATCGTACCCCGCCGGATCAACTCCGCCAGCAGCTCCACCTTCAGGCGGGAAGGCACCGGGTAAAGGGCCTGGGTGATGCTGGCCGGTGCGCGCGCCGGGCGGGCCACGTTGACGAGCGCGGCCTGGCTCAGCAGCTCGTTGGTGAGCAGGGCGATTTCGGGCGGCATCGTCGCCGAGAAGCAGAGCGTCTGGCGCCGCGTACGCGGCAGCGCGCCCAGGATCCTGCGGATCGCGGGCAGGAAGCCCATGTCCAGCATCCGGTCCGCCTCGTCGAGCACCAGCACCTCAAGGCCGCGCAGCCCGGCATAGTCGTGCTGCATGTGGTCCAGCAGGCGGCCGGGCGTCGCGATCACGACGTCCACGCCCCGCCGCAGCGCCTGCTCCTGCGGCTGCATGCCCACGCCCCCGAAGATCGCGGCCGCACGCAACCGGGTGTGCCGCGCCAGCTGCGTGAAGTGGTCGAGCACCTGCGCTGCCAACTCCCGCGTCGGCACCAGCACCAGCGCCCTGGTCGTGCCGCGCGGCTTCTCCGCCAGGCGCTGCATGAGTGGCAGCAGGAACGCCGCCGTCTTGCCGCTCCCCGTCACCGCCATCGCCAGCACGTCCCGCCCTCCCAATGCCAGCGGAATGGTGTCCCGTTGCACCTGCGTAGGGTCGGTGAACTCCAGATCGGCCAGCGCGCGCAGCAGGCGCGCGTCCAGTCCGAGCCCATCGAATCCCGGGTTCTTTCGTGCCGACTCCGGCACCGACAGCTTCTGCATCCGCAACTTTCTTCTGAACGTCCTGCGCTGCACCACCCGGGCATTCGCCGGGCAATACAAAACCGCGGTGTGCCTCCTCCGAGGCAGCATCCGCGGTTGGCAGCGGGGGATGTCCGATCCCCTGTAAGACCCAATTTAGTGGATCAGGGGTGAATTGTCACACCCGTTCGGGTGCAGGTGACTCGGCAACCGCGATGCGGATCCGCGACGGGGACGGGTGCACGTTCGCCGGTCACCTTGCCTGTATCCCGGTAGTCTCTCCTAGACGGCCGCGGCAATGGATCTGAGTTCCCTCGCGCGTCTGGACGCCTTCTTTTCGACCACGTCCTCGAACGCGGCCAGCACGGCTCCGCGGACCGCGTCGGTGGTGGTCATGCTCTCGCGCTCTCCAAGGGTTTTCAGCATGTCCAGGAACGCCCCCTCACACCTGAGCTTGAGGGTCGAGCGGCACCGGCTCGTGGCAAGATCAGAAGCGGATAGTCGCGAGAGCCGTCGCGCCAGCGCGGCGTTGTCCCAGGCTTCCGAGAGGTAGTATCGGAGCAGGGCCGACGTGAACCTCCCTGGATTGGTGTTGAGGTGGTCGGATATGACCCACAAAACGTCGTCCAGCTCACACGGTATCCTGACCGACAGGACCTTCTCCCGGTTCTTCTCCCTGGCCGTCCTGATCTTTGGCGTGGATTGCGGAGGAATCAGCAGGATTTCGTCGGAGTCTGCAGCGCCACCGACCAGCACGTCCCTGGCCACCGCGCCCGCAGCCAACTTGAGGTCGCGATAGCGATACACGACCGGCACCCGGCCGCGTTTCTCCGCGAGGGCAAACCCGGTGTCGCCTTCCATGAAGATTCGCATGGTAATCACGCATGTACGCTGATGAAGTGGGCTTCGCCGCCGTCCTGGTCCAGGAAATACGCCTTTACATACCAGACCTGGTACTGATACTCCGGCGCGAAGCAGTGCACGGCGACGTCCGGTCCCCAGTTAGCGTGCTACGATTGTAGTACAATGTTAATGGGTGTGTGTTCCGGACCAGCTGGTGCTGGCACCTGGAAGGACGATATCGGCAGCGCTCCCGGCCATCCATGGCGAATCCGGCCTGCTGCGTGTCCTCAACGGACGGGACCTCCCGCTCACCCCGCTGCGACCGTCGCCTCAGCCGCCGCGAGCCCCAGTGAGCGCACCAGGTTCTGGCACGACGACCTGAGCTTCTGCAGGTCCGCCTCCATGCAGTCCTCGCACTGCAGATAAGCCATGCGCGGATCGTTGAGGCTGGCCTGCTTCAGCGCGAGCGGGAAGAACAGGGCCAGCTCGTGCTGTTCCCGGATCGACCAGGCCGCGTTGAACTCGTCCTGGCAGGCCTTCGAGAGCACGTACGAAGGCGTCAGCAGCGGCACGAAGCGCTCGGACCTCCGGACCGCGCGGTCGAGGGCTATGCGGTAGTCGTGGCCCGTGTGCAGCCGCTCGACGTCCCGGAAGATCCGGATCCCCGGCGCCAGCTCGGCCAGCATGCTGACGAACCCGTCGGCGCGTCGGCATGGCTGTAGCTCAGGAACACGTCCCAGTCCCTCTCATGCGACGTCTGCTCCGCG
>VEPF01000182.1 GCA_012027055.1 Gemmatimonadota bacterium
GCATCGGCCATTGAGAGGGCAGATCATCGAACCGCGGAGGCGGACGTGGGGGTGATGCTGTTCCCCGCACATTCGGGGTTGCGCTACGCGGTGCTGCTGGCGGGCATCATCGCGCTGATCATCCTGCGCTGGGGCGGTTACCGGAAGCAGCCGTTCGGGCGCGCCGACCGGATCGCCGGCGTCGTCTTCACTGCGCTGCTCGACCTGCAGGTCCTGCTCGGGATCGCGACGGTGCTGACCCGTCCGTGGCAGCCGGCGCTGATCGGGCACATCACGCTGATGGTGGCGGCACTGCTCTCGGCCCACGGCCTGGGCGTGGCCGCACGCCGTGCCCCCACCGACACCCGCCGCTACAACCTGGCGCTGCTGGCGGTGCTGGTGCCGCTGCTGCTGATCGTCGCCGGGATCATGGCCATCGGGCGGCGGCTGCTGTAACCGGAGGGTACGAGGCGCGCGCGTTTCCGCGGAAACGCGCCCCCGCCGCGGCCGGTCGGCGGAGTGCGCGACGGGACGACCGCCCCCGCCGCGGAAACCGCAGCGGCCCGGCGGGTATCACCGGGCCATGCAATTCCAGGTGCTCTTCGGGCCGGCCGCCGCGGTGGCCGGCGCGGCCACGGTCATGGCCTGGCGCGTCCAGGAGACGCGTCGTCCCGTGTCCCTGAAGAGCATCCTGCTGCCACCGCTCGGCATGAGCACCGGTTTCTTCATGTTCGCCGTGCCGCAGCTGCGGCTGCCGTGGAGCTGGGCGGTGGCCGCGTTCCTGGCCGGCGCGCTGCTCTTCTCCTGGCCTCTCGCCCGCAGCTCGCGCCTCGAGCGCGCCGGCGACGTCATCGTGCTCCGCCGCTCCCGGGCTTTCCTCCTGATCCTGCTGGTCCTGGCCGCCATCCGCCTCGCGCTGCGCAGCTGGATCGACCAGGTCATTTCGCCGCTGCAGACCGGCGCCCTGTTCTTCGTGCTGGCGTTCGGGATGATCCTGGTGTGGCGGCTGCGCATGCTGCGGGACTACCGCGCGCTCCACGCCGGCACCAGGTAGCGCGGCCGCCTGGAAAGCCGCTCCCGGCGGCGCCCGGCCTGCGGGCTGCGTCGCGGCTGGCCAGCGCGCTATACTTGAGGCGCAGTGTCTTGGTGTGCTGCCGCCCAGGAGGCAAAGCCAACATGTCCGAGCCCGCTGCCCCTTCCGCCGGCCGCCGCGCCGATGACGCGGCCATCATCCTGTACGGTGACGAGCGCGATGCCGCCCACGGAATCGCCGAGGACCTGCGCGGCTTCCAGCCGACCCCCGAGCAGCTGCAGACCGCGGCCGTCCTGATCGACGCAGGCAGCGGCCAGGCCCTGGTGGTGCCGGCCGCGGACGCCCACGTGCTGCCGCGCGGCGATGGCGGCGAGGAGCTGAAGGCGCGCGCGGCCGCACTGGTACAGGCGTTGCGGCGGGAGCGGGACTGGATCAGGCGCCGGCTGCAGATGCCAGATTTCCTGCTCGGCTATGCGGACGCGCTCCAGGCCGCGGGCCGCGAGGCTGAGGTCTACGAAGCGTTGCGCGGCACCAGCGTGCCGGTCGTGGGTGCCTACACCGCGGTGGCCTTCGTGCGGGTGGGAACGGGCGCCGATGCGCCTTTCCACCCGATCGGCGATCCCGCGCTGCCGCTCGCTCTTGCCCCGCTTCCCGGCGAGACCGTGCGGTCGATCCAGGCGCAGCGGCTGGTCACGCGGGCGGAGGTCGGGGCCGATCCGGACGGGCCCTTCGCCCCGCTCGGCGGGCTGCTGCAGGCCACGTTCGGCGCGCAGCTGCTGTGCGCGCCCGTGGCCGCGGACGCCGTGCTGGTCCTGGTGGAGCGCCGCCGTGAGCGGCTCATGACGGGCGAGGATCGCGACCTGCTGGCCGCGCTGGTGCGCCAGGCCGAGTCCGCCCTGCGCCGCATCCGAAGCGAGCGGCAGGTGGGCGCCCTGCTCGGCATCGCGCCCGCCGACTGATACCGTCCAGGCCGTCGCACTTCAACCCGATCGGGAGCCGGGCCACGGACCGCGATCGCACGCGCACCTGGATCCGCGCGGTGCTCGGGGCACTGCTCTTCGCGGCGGCGCTCTTCGTTCTGCACCGCGAGCTGCGCCACGTCCACTACCGGGACGTGCTGGCAGCGCTGCACTCGCTGCCGCCCGGCCGGGTGCTCGCGGGCGCGTTGCTGGTGCTGCTCAACTACCTGGTGCTCACCGGGTACGACCGGCTCGCCTTCCACGCCATCGGCCAGCGCATCGCCGGCTGGCAGGTGACGCTCGCCTCCTTCGTGGCCTACGCCCTCAGCAACAACATCGGCTTCGCGCTGATCGCCGGCACCTCGGTGCGGGATCGATTCTACTCGCGGTGGGGTGTGGGGACCGGGGACCTGACGAGGATCGTCGTCTTCTACTCCACGTCCTTCTGGCTCGGGCTGTCCGCGCTCGGCGGCTGGAGCCTGGCGCTGCAACCGCACCCCGCGCTCCTGCGGTTCGCGAGCGAGCCGGTGCTGCGCACGCTCGGCGTCCTGGTACTGCTCTTCCCGGTCGCTTACCTGCTCGCGTCGGCACTGCGCCGGGCCCCGCTTCGGGTCCGGGGCCTGCAGCTCCAGTTCCCGCCGCCGCGGCTGGCGCTGCTCCAGGTACTGCTCTCGGCGGTGGAGTGGTCGCTGGCGGGCGCGGTACTGTACGCGCGGCTGCCGGCGGGCGGTCCCGGCTTCGGCGCCCTGCTGGGCGTGTTCCTGGCAGCGCAGCTGGCCGGACTGGTCAGTCACGTGCCGGGCGGCGTGGGCGTGTTCGAGACGGTGCTGCTGGTCACCCTGGGCCGGTACTACGGGCACACCCAGATCGTCTCATCACTGCTGCTCTACCGTCTGCTGTACTACCTGCTGCCGCTGGGTATCGCCCTGGCCATCCTGGTCGGGGACGAGCTCCGGTTGCGGCGCCACCACCTGGCGCGGCTCGGCACGGTGCTGGGCAGCATCACCGCCCAGACCGCGCCCGCGCTGCTCGCGCTCTTCACCTTCATTGCCGGCGTGGTGCTGCTGATCTCGGGGGCGACGCCGGCAGATCCGGGGCGGGTGCGCTGGCTGGCGGAACACCTCCCGCTGGCGGTGCTGGAAGCATCGCACTTCCTGGGCAGCGTGGTGGGCGTGGCGCTGCTGATCCTGGCGCAGGGGATAGCCCGGCGGCTGGATGGCGCCTGGTACCTGGGCATGGTCGGACTCGCGCTCGGCGTGGCCTTGTCGCTGCTCAAGGGCGGCGATTACGAGGAGGCCCTGCTGCTGGGCGTGCTGCTCGCGGCGCTGCTCGGCAGCCGCGACCAGTTCGATCGGCGCGCGGCATTTCTGGACGCGCCGTTCTCGCCCGGCTGGACGGTGGCCGCGGTAGCGGCGCTGGGCGCGTCCATCTGGCTGGGCTTCTTCGCCTACAAGAACGTGCAGTACGGCAGCGAGCTCTGGTGGCGCTTCGCGCTCAATCACGACGTTTCCCGCTTCCTGCGCGCTTCCGTGGGCGCCACGGTCTCGCTGCTCGCGTCCGGCGTGGCGCGGCTGGCGCGGCCGGCCGCCGCCGAGATCGAGCCACCCGGTGAACCGGAGCTCGCCGCGGCGGCGCAGGTCGTGGCCGCGCAGGCGGGCACGCTGCCGTTCCTGGTCCTGCTCCGTGACAAGGGCGTGCTGTTCAATGAGGAGCGCACCGGGTTCGTGATGTACGGCGTGCAGGGCCGCACCTGGGTGGCGCTCGGCGACCCGGTCGGTCCACCGGCGGTGGCGCCGGGGCTGATCCGGCAGTTCCTGGAGCGGGCCAGCGATTATGGCGCCATCCCCGTGTTCTACCAGGTCGGGAGGGACCGGCTTGACCTGTATGCCGAGCTCGGCCTGACGTTCGCCAAGCTGGGCGAGGAGGCGCGCGTCGAGCTGGCGCACTTCGGTCTCGAGGGACAGGCGCAGCGCGGCCTGCGCGCCACGGTACACCGGCTCCAGCGCGAAGGCGTCGAGTTCGCCGTGCTGCCTCCCGAGGAAGTGCGCCGCCGCATGGCGGAGCTGCGCGCGGTCTCCGACGAGTGGCTCTCGACCAAGGCGACCAGCGAGAAAGGGTTCTCGCTCGGCCGCTTCGACGAGGATTACCTGGCGCGCTTCCCGGCCGGCGTCATGACCGTGGGCGGCGAGATCGTGGCATTCGGGAATCTCTGGCTGGGCAGGCCCGGCTCCGAGCTTTCGGTCGACCTGATGCGCTTCCGCTCGGCCGCTCCCCGGGGCGCGATGGACGGGCTGTTCACGCAGCTGCTGCTCTGGGGCAAGGCGCAGGGATATGCGTGGTTCTCGCTGGGCATGGCCCCGCTGTCCGGGCTGGAGGCGGGTCCGCTCGGACACGCCTGGGCGCGCATCGGCCACCTGGTGTTCCGCTACGGCGAGGCCTTCTACAACTTCCAGGGCCTGCGCACCTACAAGGAGAAGTTCCACCCGGTTTGGGAGGCGCGCTTCCTGGCCTACCCGGGCGGCCTCCGGCTGCCCCGCGTCATCGCCGACGTGGCCGCCCTCGTCGCCGGCGGCTACGGCGGGATCCTCAAGAAGTAGCCCGTCCGCCGGCCAGCGGGCCGGCCGCGGCGCTGGCGCCCCGTCGCGCGCGCCGGCCGCGCCCGCGCCCGCGTCTTGCGTGCCTGACTCCGCCCGGCGAGACTGCACGCTCTTCAACCCCGGACCCCGTCGA
The DNA here is from genome assembly GCA_012027055.1 of Gemmatimonadota bacterium. Taxonomy (GTDB): domain Bacteria; phylum Gemmatimonadota; class Gemmatimonadetes; order Longimicrobiales; family RSA9; genus VEPF01. The sequence goes on from VEPF01000182.1 coordinate 4,702, forward strand.
CCACGCATGCCGACCGCCGAAACCCACGACCGCCGCTGGTTGGTACTGCTCGCCGTCGGCGTGGGCACGTTCATGTCGGCGCTCGATGGCAGTGTGGTCAACACCGTACTGCCGCTGCTGCGGCGCGAACTGCACGCCAGCGTGGCGGGCATCGAGTGGGTGACCACCACGTACCTGCTGGTGGTGAGCGGCCTGCTGCTGGTGGTCGGCCGCGCCGGCGATCTCTACGGCCAGAGGCGCACGTACCTCACCGGCTTCGTGGTGTTCGTGCGGGGCTCCGCGCTCTGCGGGGCCGCCCCCGGGGCGCCCGCCCTGGTGGCGCTGCGGGGGCTGCAGGCGGTCGGCGCGGCCATGCTGTTCGCCAATGCGCCCGCGATCCTGACCCGCACCTTCCCGCCCGGCGAGCGCGGGCGCGCGCTGGGCACGCAGGCCACCATGACCTACCTCGGCCTGACCGCGGGGCCGATCCTGGGCGGCTGGCTCGCCCACGATGTCGGCTGGCGCTCCGTCTTCTTCATCAATGTGCCGATCGGTGCCAGCGCGCTGCTGCTGGCCTGGCGCATGGTTCCCGCCGATCACGCGCGCGCGCACCGCGAACGCTTCGATTTCCCGGGCGCCGTGCTCTTCCTCACCGGGCTGGTGGCGCTGCTGGGCGCGCTCAACCAGGGACATGACTGGGGCTGGACTTCGCCGCTCACGCTCGGCCTGCTCGCGCTCGCGCTGGCACTGCTCGCGCTCTTCCTGCGCACCGAGCGCCGCGCGCTGCACCCGCTACTCGACCTCTCGCTCTTCCGCTCCCGCCTGTTCGCGGCCAGCGGCGGGAGCGCGCTGCTCAACTACGTCTGCGTCAGCAGCACCGCGTTCGTGCTCCCGTTCCTGCTCATCCAGCAGCGCGGGCTGGACACGCAGCAGGCCGGCCTGGTCCTGACCGCGCAGCCGCTGGTCATGGCGGCCGTGGCCCCGATCAGTGGCGCGCTCTCCGACCGGATCGGGTCGCGCACCCTGGCGACCGGCGGCATGATCGTGCTCGCGCTCGCACTGGTGCTATTGGCCCTGGCCGCGGCCCACGGCTCCGTGGCCGCGATCGCGGGCACCCTGGCGCTGGTGGGCCTGGGCGTGGGCACCTTCGCCACGCCCAACAACAGCGCGCTCATGGGCGCGGCCCCGCGGCACCGCCAGGGAATCGCGGCCGGAGTGCTGGCCACCGCGCGCAATCTCGGCATGGTGGTGGGCGTGGGCATCTCGGGAGCAGTCCTGACCACGTGGCTGGCGCACGCCCCGGACGCCGCCGCCGGTCTCCGCCACGGCACCATGGCCGCACTGCTGCTGGCCGCCGCGCTCGCACTCATCGGGGCCGCGACTTCCGCGCTCCGCTGAGCCGGGCGGATCCGGGATGACCGCCGGCACTCACACCGGCCGGTGGTCCGGCGGAGCGGCGGGTCTGGCGGCCGGCTAGTACCGCCAACTGGCGGTGTCCGCGCCCGCCGGCGAGTTCTTCCGCACCCGCTCGGGGATGCGCGGAATGAACATCTGCGCGTACCGCAGCCGCGAGATCGCGTTGGGGCGCGTCGGGTCCCCGTTCCAGCAGTGCTCCGCCCGGTCCCCGTACTTCACCTCGCCGGCGTAGTACGGGTTCGTGGTGCGCTCCAGGAAGTCCTCGACCAGGTAGACCGCGTTGTTGAGGTAATAGGTGTCCATGTCGCCGACGTAGATGTTCAGCTTGCCCACCAGCTTCGGGCCGAGGGTAGCCCAGTCGCGGCGCAGGATGTAGGAGAGGTCGTAGTTCTGCTGCCAGTGCTCGGACACCCGCCGGTCGATCGTGCCGGTCAGCTTGTCCCAGATCGGCTGCGGGTAGCCATCCTCGCCCGCGGGCGAGTATACGGCCTGCCAGATGTCCCACTGGTCGCCGGAGCGGCCGCGGCTGCCGAGCGCGGCCTCGCGCAGGTTGTTCTCCTGGATCGTGTAGCTCACGTGGCCCAGCCAGTCGCGCGCGGCCGGTCGCGGCGTCTGCTTCCACCGGCTGTCCAGCCAGTACGCGTTCCGGTCCTCGTAGATGTTGACGACGGTGTAGGCGCGGAAGTCGATGGGATCGGGGCACGCGATCCAGGCGCCGTTGTACTGCTCCGGGTAGAACACCTGCACCGCCATCGCTTCCCAGCCGCCCGTCGATCCGCCGTACGTGAACCTGGCCCAACCCTCGCCCAGGCCGCGGAACGTCTTCTCGAGATACGGAATCAGCTCGTACTGGATGGCATCGCCGTACGGGCCGTTGTTCTCCGAGTTGACCGCGTACGAGTCGTCGTAGTACGGCGTGGGATGCTGGATCTGCACCAGCAGCACGCGCGGGAAGTCCGCGGCCGTCCAGTCCTTGAAGAACTGGTACTCTTCGCGCAGCGTGATGCGGTTGTAGCAGTCCAGCCGGAAGCGCTCGCTGTACACGCACGGCACGGTGGTGTCCGGCGGCTCGGTGACGAAGGTGAAGTCCGCGGGGAAGTGGCCGTGGTCGATGACCAGCGGGTAGCGTGCGTTCGGGTGCTCCTCGAATCCGGCGGGCAGCAGCACGTGCGCGCCCAGGTACACGTCCGTGCCCCAGAACGCCGAGAGGCGCTCGCTGCGCAGGCGCACGTGCTTCACCCACTTCGTGTCCGCGGGCGGCGCGATCGCCGGGATTTCCTGATCGAGCGTGATGCTGGCGGGCGCCATGCCCGCGCGCACCTCGAGCCAGCGCGGCGTGCTGTAGCGGTTCCCCGGCTTGCTCGCCCACTGCTGCCCCTCGCCCATGTCGGGCGGCAGCTTCACCACGTGCCCATCCGCCCGCCGGTACGTGCGGTAACGGTTGAGCAGTGCCTGCACGCGGTAGCGGCCGTCCGGCAGGTCGGCGAGCGAGCGGAACGGGTAGCCGACGACGTCGCCTTCGAACCGGATGCTCTGTCCGGGCCGCGCGTTCTCGATGTCCATGCCGAACACCAGCTGCGTACCGGGTCCGTCCGAGATCTGGAAACGCGGCTCGGCGCTGGTGTCCGTCGAGATCAGCAGCAGCAGGCGGCCGTCCACCGGCGAGGGCAGGTCGGACGGAAGCGTGATGGTGAAGCGGGGCGCGGTGGGCGAGGGCACGCTCGCGGCCAGCAGCAGCAACGGTGCGAGCAGGAGCGGGCGCGCGCGCCGAAGCGCGCGGCCAGGTACGCTGCGCATGAGCACCTCACGGTCCGGTTGTATGCGACGTCTGCCGACTGTGTCCTCACCCTGTCGCCACGATCGCGGCGGCAACGGCCGCCTGCGCGGCGATGACTTCCTGCACGCCCTTGACGGCCGCGCGCGTCGCCGCATCGACGGCGTCCAGCTCACTCACCTGCTTCAGCCGCTGCTTCCTGGCCTTGCGCTCCTGCTTGTCCAGCACCGGCCCCAGCAGGCTGAGCTGGTTCGCGAGCGCCGTCAGCACCGCGACGCGCACCGGCACCTCGGCGTCCCCCAGCACCGCTTCCCGGATGCGCTGCACCAGCTCGCGCTCCGGAGCCGGATCGTTGGTGGGGAAGAGCTCGCGCGTGAAGAACAGCAGCACCCGCCCTTCGCGCCTGCCGAGTATGCCGCGGAAGCGCAGCCGCTCCGCGGTGCGCTGCGGCAGGCGTTTAGTAGCCGCGATGCGGCTGATCCAGGTGTTGACCTGCTCGTTCCGTTTCGCCGTGCGGATGCGCTGCAGCACCTCGTCCAGGATGGGGTCACCGGGCAGCGCGGCCTCGCCCGGCGTGACGAACTTCTTCTTCTTCACCGCGTCAATGGCGATGTGGCCGCCCAGCAGCAGCTCCACCAGGATGGCGCCGGCCGCGCCGAGCGCGAAGTTCGCGCCCTGGATCGTGCCCTTGTCGTCGTGGAGGGCGAGCAGCAGCAGCTGCTCGTGGAGGTGCAGTTCAGCGAGCGACGCCATGGATCCCTCCGTCAGTCGAGTGCGGCCAACTGCTCCTGCAACACCTGCAGGGTTCGATCAATGATGCGCAGGTGACTGCGGAAAGCCAGCACCGCGAGGCGCAAAGTGAAGCGGCCGTCCAGCATGGTGGAGCTGATGAATACGCGGCCATCGTGGCGCACGCCTTCGACGATGCGCTGGTTCAACCGGTTCTGTTCTTCGAGCGGTACGCCGCGCGGCGCCCAGCGGTAGGTCACCACCGACAGGTCCGGCTCGGGGCCGACTGCAAAGCCGAGCGCCTGCACCTCCCGGTGGAAGTACTGCGCGAGCAGCAGCTTCTCCTCGAGCGCGGCGCGGAACGGCGCCACCCCCAGCAGCATGAGTGGCAGCCAGAGCCGCGGCCCGCGGAAGTGCTTCGACAGCTCGGGCGAAAGGTCCGCCGGCGACGCTTCCGCGCGCGCGTCGGCTGCGTCCTGCATGTAGTTGCCGGTATAGCTGTGCGCGGCGGCGAGCAGCGCGCCGTCGCGCACCAGCACCATGCCCGCGCCGTAGGGCAGGAACAGCCCCTTGTGCGGGTCGAGCACCACGGAGTCCGCGCGCTCGATGCCGCGCATGAGCGCGCGGCCGTACGCCGTGAGCAGGAAGAACCCGCCGTACGCGGCGTCCACGTGCAGCCAGCAGCCCTGGCGTTGCGCGACGTCCGCGATGTCCGCGAGCGGATCGACCGCGCCGGTGTCGGTGCTGCCGGCAGCCGCGAGGACCAGCCAGGGCCGCAGGCCGGCCGCGCGATCGGCCGCGATCGCGGCCGCCAGCGCATCGGCCCGCATCCGGTAGTGCTCATCGAGCGCCACCTCGCGCACGGTGGCTTCGGCAAGGCCGGCAATGCGTAGCGCCTTGGGGAGCGAGTGATGCGCCTGGCCTGTCCCGTAGACCACAGCCCGCGCGTAGTCCGCGCCTCTGAGCCCGTGCGCGTCCCGCGCGGTGACGACCGCGGCCAGGTTGGCGATGCTGCCGCCCGAAGCGATGTTGCCGGCCGCGCCGGCCGGATAGCCCACCAGGTCCGCCGCCCAGCGCAGCAACTGGTTCTCCAGCCGCACCGCGCCCGGGCCCGCGAAAAAGATGCCCGCGTACTTGTCGCTCACCGCGGCCAGGAAATCGCCCAGCGCCGAGTGATAGAGTCCGCCCCCCGGGATGTACGCCAGGTAACCGGCGGAGGCCGGGTTACCGCCGGGCTTCACCACCTCGCGCTCGAACCGCTCGATCAGGTCGGGCAGCGCCATCCCGTGCTCGGTCACCGGCGATTCCAGCAGCCCGATGCCCGGGTCCGGAACGTCGTCGTAAGCCCTGGCGGTGGCGATGTGCCGCAGGAAGCGCTCGGTGGACGCGACGGTCGCGCGGCGCAGCTCGCGCCGCCGGGTGGCCCCCGGTTCGAGCGGTCGCGCGGCACGCTCCAGCGCGCGGAGACGGGCGCGCAGGTCGTCGGATTCGGTGCTCATGGGTGCATCATGGCGCGACCACCGTCAAACCGCGAGGGCCGGTCTGACCGGCGAAGGCTCCGGCCGGAAGACCAGGCCTCTCCTGCGTGTCGCGCGTCGGGGTAGCTGGCGGGAGTGCCCGGATCGCGCGGCCCTGCCGGCGACGCTGGTTGTGCACGGTGCTGCGGCAGTCGGGGGCGCGACAGCCCAGCCTCCAGTGGCAGTCGTTCGACGCCGGCCTTGGTGAGTTGGGCGCCACTGTGGCACCCGGTTCTCCACTGGTCCTGCCGCCGCGCGCTGACCCGGAGCTTTCGGCGTGCATGTGGCGCCGAATCCTCCAGTGCGCCCGCCGCGACCCCGGAATCGGATGGTCGGGGGCCACTCCCGAGCATCGGATTGACGCCCGCCGCCGGGGCTTGACTCCCGAATTGACGTCCGGTTGACAACGGGTTCATGGCCGGACCCCAGAGTGGTCCGCGTGGCAGCCGACGCTGCCATCACCCACAACCATCGGGAGGTCTCATGACGACGAAGCTGCTGATCCTGGCGACGGCCGCCTGCACGGGGCTGCTGGCGTGCGCGTCGGATGACGTGGCCGGACCGAAGTTCACGTCGGAAGCATTGGTCGCCCCTGCGGACGCGGAGGGTGCCACGGTCAAGGTCATGACGCGCAACATCTACCTGGGATTCGACATCGATCAGGTCATTGCCGGCGAGATGGGCCCCGAGGAGGGCATCGCGGCACTCATGGCCACCTGGTTCCCGGATCGCGCGGTGGGTCTGGCCGCGGAGATCGCCGCGACGCAGCCGGACCTGATCGGCCTGCAGGAGGTCGTGACCTGGAACATCGGGTCCCAGGAAATGGACTTTCTGAACATCCTGATGGCCACGCTGGCAGCGTTCGGGCTGGACTACGAGGTGGTGGCCAACAACACCACCACCGACATCACGGTGCCGGTCGGCCCGGGGATCCGTTACCGGGATCACGACGTGATCCTGGCCCGTGACGACGACCGCATCGAGCTTGGCACCGTGACCACCGAGATCTACGGCGAATACCTCAGCTTCACGCAGTTCGGGGTGCTGCCGGGCACACGGCCGCTCGGGTTCGTGGCGGTCGAGGCGAGCGTGGATGACGTGCCGTTCGTGTTCGCGAGCACGCACCTGGAAACCCAGAACTACCCGGACATCCAAATCGGCCAGACGAAGCAGCTGATCAACTGGACCAAGCACCAGAAGCTGCCGGTCGTGGTGGTGGGCGACTTCAACTCGGCCGCCAACGACGACGCGCCCGACGTCAGCTACACCGGCACGTACCGCCGGCTGCTGATCCCCGGGACGTTCGAGGACCTGTGGGTCATGGCGCACCCGGATGAGCCGGGCCTCACCTGCTGCTACGAGCCCAACCTGATCGAGGCCGAGCCGGGGTACGACCAGCGGCTGGATCTGATCCTGGTGGACAAGGCCGGTGCGCGACTGATGAGCGACGTGACGGCTACCATCGTAGGTCGTGACCCGATTCAGGCGTCGCAGCCGCGCTGGGCCTCCGACCACGCCGGCGTCGTGGCCAGCTTCTACCTGCAGGCCCCCAAGCACTGATCCCGCCAGCACCTCCCGCCCGCTTGCGCGCACACGAAGGCGGGGCGCCCGGAGGCCGGGCGCCCCGCCTTCGCAAGCGTGGCCCGGCGATCAGTGCACGCTGTCCACGAGCCGCCGATAGCGGGGGTCGCTCCGCAACGGCGCGATGAGCGGCTCCACCCGCAGGTACATCATGCCGCTGGAGCGCTCGTCGAAGGCCTGCTGCAGTTCCTGGAAAGCGGCGTCGATGTCGCCCAGGGCGACGTGCAGCGCCGCGAGCAGCTCTCGCGGCACGTACGTGCGGGTCTCGGCACGCCGCAGCCACTCGAGCTGAGCTCGGGCCGCGTCGGTGTCGCCGTGCCTCGCCTGCGCGTAGCCGAGCAGGGCGATCAGCACGGGCTCGGGTTCCGGGACCGCGGCCCGGAACGCGGTGAACTGGGCCAGGGCGGCGTCGACCTGTCCCGCGGCCAGATCGATCAGCGCGCGCAGGATCAGCGCCCGGCTGAAGGAGCGGCCGTCCGGCAGCGCCAGGGCCCGGTCCACCGCAGTCCGCGCCGCGGCAAAGTCGCCGGCGTAGTAGAAGACGTGCGCCTGGTTAACCAGGGTCAGCGGTACGGTGGGCTGCTCTTCGACCGCGGCCGCGGTCTGCTGCCGGGCCTGCGCGAACCGGCCCCGCGCCGCCAGCAGCAGCGCGTACCATTCGTTCGCCGAGGTGTGGCTCCGCGCCAGCGAGATCGCCTTGCGGTAGTTCTTCTCCGCCGCGGCCCAGTCCCACTCGTAGTTGGCCTGCACGTTGGCCAGGGCGGCATAGGCATCGGAGAGGTGGCGGTCCAGCGCGAGTGCCCGTTCCGCCGCCCGCTTCGCCCGCGGGTAGGCAGCGCCCGGCCTCATACCCGCGTAGTCGTAGCTCCCGAGCATGTTGTACGCGTCGGCCACTCCCGCCCAGGCCTTCGCATAATCGGGCGCGATCCGGGTGGCGCTTTCATACTCGCGCAGCGCGCTTCGCAGTGATTCCGGAGTGCGCTGCAGCCACGCCGTGCGGCCGGTCAGGTAGTGCCGGAACGCGACCGGATCGATCCGGCCGGAGGCGGGCTTCAGCAGCACCGCGGGGTCTACGTCTCGCCCGAAGGCCGCGGCCACCTTCATGAGCGGCGATAGTGTGGCATCGCGTCCGATCGCCGCCGAGACCCGGAGCAGCAGCGCATACTCCAGTGCCGCCTCGTCGGTGCCGGAGACCTCGTCGACTACCAGGTCACGGGCATTCGCGTCGATCAGCTCCGCGTGCAGGTGCAGGCTGTCCTGCTCGGTGTACAGCCGGCAGCTGAGCAGGGCGTCCGCGCGCAGACGACGGATGGCGGCCTGGGGGTCCTGGCCGGCAGTCGCGAACCCGACATCCCGGGCCACCATCTGCACCCCCTGGAGCCGCCCGATCTCGGCGTGCAGATCGTCGGCAAAGCCTGCGCCCCGGCCCCGCAGGCTGTCCTCGTCGGACTCGCACCGGCGCACCGCGATCACGAAGGGCGCCGGCGCCCGGGTCGGCCACAACACCGCGAGCAACGCGAAGACCACGGTGGCCAGCACCGCCGTGGCCACCCCCGCCCTGAGCCACGCAGCGATGCCCCGCAGCAACCGGTATGGACGTGCGGCCGCCGCGACCGCCGGCGCGGGCGCCGCCGGCAAGGATTCTTCCGCCGACCGGGGCGCGTCCGGCCCAACGCCAAAGCCCGGCGCCACCACGGGCACGGTGGTCGGCTGCGGTTGCGGCGCCCTCAGTGCCGCCGGCACGGGGTCGGCTGGCGCCTGCCGCAGCGCGGCCGCGAGCGCTTCCACCTGGCGGTCCGGCTCCGCCCCGAACTCCTGCTCGAGCAGCTGGGCGTGCAGGCGCGCATGCTGGATCGCGGCCGGGCGCTGGCCGGCGGCGGCGAGCGCGCGCATCAGCTCGAGCGCGACCCGCGCATCGTAGGGATCGAGCGCCGCCCGGCGCCGCCAGGCCTGCACCGCCCCGGGGGCGTCGCCGGTCCGGGCGCGCGCCGCGGCCGCCCGCTCGAGCGTTTCCCCGAACAGGCGCCTCAGCTCGTCCCGTTCTCCGTCCACCCACTGCGAGAAATCGGCGGCGTCATTGACGAAGAAACCCTCCATGAAATCGCCGCCGTAGAGCGCGAGCGCCCGCTCCAGCTCACCCGCGGCCACCGCCTCGCGGAAGGCGGCGACATCGACCCGCACGAGCGCGGGGTTCAGGGCGACGTCATCGCCCGTGGTCAGGATCGCGTCGGGACCGAGGGCCTTGCGCAGGACGTGGAGCGCGGCCGAGAGCAGGTGGCGGGCGGACTCGGGATCGTGGTCGGGCCAGAGCCAGCCGATCAGGCGGTCGCGGCTGACGGAACGGAGGCCGGGGGCGGCCAGCAGAGCCAGCAGGGCCACCCGGCGGTGCTGCGCGGCCTCGCCGGACAGCTGTACTCCGGCCGTGCTGATCGACACCCCGCCGAGCAAGGTGACATCGATCATCTGAGACCAGGGGTCCGGGATGGCGGTGGCCGCGCGACGCCGCGCCGCACGTCCACGCTAAGGCGCGCGCGCCGGGACGCAAGGTTCTCGACGCCCGCCGCCGGGCGGAGGCGGGACGTCAGGGCTCGGGGCGCGCGATCCGGGCGTACAGGTCGGGCAGGCGGTCGCGCCGCACCGGGAAGGCGCGCCGCTGCGCCTGCGTGCGCTCCGGGTCCAGGGTGTAGCCCTGGAGCTCGTCCTCGCGCCACTCCGGCTCCACCAGCACGCCCAGCGGATCGAACAGGCAGCTGCTGGGCGGGTGCTGCTGGCCGTGGCCGTCCACCCCGGTGCGGTTCACGGCGGCCACCCAGCACTGGCACTCGATCGCGCGCGCCTGCAGCAGCGCGAACCAGTGCGCGATCCTGACCTGCGGCCAGCTGGCGATCACCAGCAGCGCCTGCACGGCCGGCGCGAGCGCGGCGCAATACTCGGGGAAGCGCAGGTCGTAGCAGATGCTCAGCCCGAAGGCGACGTCTTCCACCACCGCCACCCGCGCGTCGTCACCACGCTCGTAGTGATCCGCCTCACCGCCCGGCGAGAACAGATGCAGCTTCGCGTAGCGGGCCACCTCTTCGCCCCTCCGGTCCAGCAGCACCAGGCTGTTGGTCGGCCGGTCCCGGCCGTGCAGCACCACGCCGAACGCGATCGCGATCGCGTGCTCGCGCGCACACTCCGCGAACCACCCGATGGTGGGGGACGCGGCGGGCGGCTCGGCGATGGACGTCGCATTCAGGGTGAAGCCGGTGAGCGTCATCTCCGGGAACGCCACCAGCCGCGCGCCCCGCGCGGCCGCACGCCGCACCAGCTCGCGGGCCCGCGGCAGGTTCGCTTCCCGGTCCTCCCAGACCGGGTCCAGTGCTGCGAGTGCCAGGTGCATGGGATGTCCGCGTTCAGTGGAACAGGCGACGCACCCGCTGCCAGAGGCCGCCCGGCCGGACCAGCGGCGGCACCGGGAGCGGCTGCTCGTCCTGCAGCAGGCGCTGCGGGTTCACGGCCAGCAGCAGCTCGGCCTGCTCGGCGCCGCCCCTCGCCTCCAGGGCCGTGCGGTACTCGACGGCCCCGACCGGGCCGCGCGCGTGATAGTCGCTGCAGATGTAGTCGGCGTGGCCGGCGGCGAGCAGGTCATAGGCCACCCAGCGCGCATCCGTGCCGTACCGGCCGAGCAGGGAAGCCCCGTTCAACTGCAGGAACGCGCCTGCGTCCCGCCACGCGTGCGCGAGTCCCGGCCGCTGGCGCACGCCCGGGTAACGCTCGGGGTGAGCGAGGATCGGGTACCAGCCCGCGGCCCGAATCCCGCCGAGCAGGCGCGCGGAATTGGGCGGCACCTTCATGTAGGCGAACTCGATCAGTACGAAGCGTGTGCCCGCCAGGCGCAGCCGGGCATCGCTCAGGTCCGGCCCGGGCACATCCAGGGCCACTTCCGCGCCGCGCCATACCTGCAGCCCGGTCTCCGCAGCGCACGCCTGCAGCTCCGTCCAGGCGGCATCCAGTTCCGCCATGCGCGCGGCGAACGCGACCGGGTCGAGCGTCAGCGACACGTTCACGTGCGGCGTCGCAACCGCTCCCGAGAAGCCGGCGGCCTGGAACGCGCGCACCGAGCGGCGCGCGTCCTGCGCCGTGCGCGCGCCATCATCGATGCCCGGCATCAGGTGGTTGTGGAAGTCGATCATGGACATGCGCGGAAAAGATAGTGCGGGCCGGCGCGGCCGCGCGAACCGACCGCCCGGCATGCGACCGCCTCGACGGTCCGCCGATGGCACGGGCCCCGCCACGTGCGAGCGCGGCCGCGGGGCCCGATACCGTGACCGGTCCGCGCTACAGGTTGGCGGCCGGCGGAGCCGTGACCGGCTTGCCATCCGCGTCGATGACGCGGATCTCGCCCAGCCCCAGCTCCTTGATGCTGGCCTCGATCTTCGACCGGTCGCCCACCACGATCCAGAGCAGGTGCTGCGGCTGGATGTTCTGCGCGGCCTTCGTCACCGCCGCCAGGTTCATGGCCCGCACGCGCTGGCCATAGGTCCGGTAGTGATCCTCGGGCAGGCCGAACTTCACGATCTCGTTGATGTCGCCGGCCACCGCGCCCATGGTCTCCCAGCGCCCGGCGAGGGTCAGCGTCATCTGGTCCTGCGCGAAGCTCAGCTCGGCCGCGGTCGCGGGGCGGTCCGCCTGGAGGCCCCGGAACTCGGCCAGGATCTCCTGCATCGATTCCCTGGTCTTGTCCGCCTGCACCGGCGCGTAGGCCAGGAACGGGCGCTGGCCGCGGGCATCGAGCGTCAGGCTCTGTGCGCCGTAGGACCAGTGCTTGTTCTCACGCAGGTTCATGTTGATGCGCGAGGTGAACGCGCCGCCCAGGATCTGGTTCATGGTCTCGATGGCGATCTCGTCCGGGTTCGCCTTGGGCGGGAACAGATTGCCCGCGAAGATCACCGACTGCTGGGCGCCCGGCTTGTCCAGCACGTAGACCACCGACGCCGGCAGCGCCGGCACGGTGCCCACGTTCTTCTTCGGGACGCTGCCCCGCTTCCAGCCCTGGAACAGCTGCTCGAGCTTCGGTCGCAGCTCGGCCAGGGTCACGTCGCCCACCACGATGAGCGTGGCGTTGTTGGGCTTGAACCAGGTCTCGTGGTAGCGCGCGAGCGCGTCCCGCGTGATGCCCTGCACGCCCGCCTCCGTGCCGGTCCCGCTGAAGGGCACGCCGTACGCGTGGTTCGACCCGTAGAGCAGCACGGGGAAGACGCGCAGTGCCATGTTCACCGGGCTGGACTTCTCCTGCTGGATGCGGGCGACCTGCTCCTTCTGCAGCCGGTCGAAGTCGGCCTGCGGGAAGGCGGGGTTGAGGATCACGTCGGCGTACAGGTCGAGCGCCGGGTCCAGCGAAGCCTTGAGCGCCGAGAGCGTGACGCTGGAGAAGTCCAGGTCGGAGCCGGAGCCCAGCCCGGCGCCGAGATTCTGCAGCTCTTCCGAAATCTGCAGGGAGGTGCGTCGCTTGGTGCCTTCGTCGAGCATGTTCATGGCCAGGCTGGACGTGCCCGGCGTGGCCAGCTGGTCCGCCGCGAAGCCGGCATCCACCAGCAGCTGGAAGTTGACCAGCGGCACGTTGTGTCGCTCGGCCAGTACCACCTTCAGGCCGTTGGAGAGCGTGGCGTGCTGCAGCGTCGGGAAGGCCGCGGTGACCGGGGCGCCGGCCGCCGGCAGCTTCGAGCGGTCCACGTCCGCCTTCGCGGCCGCCAGCTGCGGATACGGGTGCACCTCGAGCACGTACACCCCGTCCGATAGCCACTTCCCGGCCGCATCCTTCAGGTGCGCAGCGGTCGCGCCTGCTACCCGCTGCAGCTTGACCTTGTACGCCTCGGGATCGCCCTGGTAGACCAGGCCCTGCGCCAGGATGTCGGACTTCCCGCCGAAGCCGCCCACGCGCTCCATGCCGCGGACGAAGCCGGCGTGATAGGAGGTCTTCACCCGCTGCAGCTCGGCCGCGGTCGGGCCCTCGGCCAGGAACCTGGCCAGCTCCTCGTCCAGCGCCCGCTCGATCTGCTTCAGGTCACCACCCGGGCGCGCGTTGGCCATGATCACGAAGTGGCTGCCGATCTCCTTGCCGTCGAAATAGGCGGAGACGCTGGTCGCGATCTGCTCGTCGTACACCAGCCGCCTGTAGAACCGGCTGGTCTTGCCGCTCGACAGCACGTCCGAAACCAGGTCGAGGTAGTCGAGGTCCGCGTTCCCCAGCTCCGGCACGTTCCAGACCTTGTAGATGCGCGCCTGCGCCACCCTGTCCTGCATGAGCTGCCGGTGCTCGCC
>VEPF01000079.1:0-3356 GCA_012027055.1 Gemmatimonadota bacterium
GTTCCGCATTGCGCCCCACCTGGCGATTCATATTCCTTCATGAGTAGACAGTACTGCAAACCGGGAACCACCATGAGACGCAGGGATTTCATCAAGGTCGGCGGCGCTGGTCTCGCAGGCGCGGCGGCACTGGGCGGGGCGACCGGCAACTGGTACGGGCTCTACGGCTCGCCGATCCCGGACCCGGCCACGGACGGCACCGTGGTGCCGAGCTTCTGCGAGCTGTGCTTCTGGAAGTGCGGCATTCGGGCGCACGTGAAGGACGGCCGCGTCACCAAGATCCAGGGCAATCCCGCCGATCCGCTCTCGGGTGGCATGCTGTGCCCGCGGGGCGCGGGCGGGACCGGGCTGCTGTACGATCCGGACCGCCTGAAGCGGCCGCTGCTGCGCAAGGGCGCGCGCGGCGCGCAGACCTTCGAGGAGGTCTCCTGGGACACGGCGCTGGACGCGGTCGCATCGAATTTCCGCAGGATCATCGACCAGCACGGACCGCACGCGCTCGGCCTGTTCTCGCACGGGTTCGGTGCGAGCTGGTTCACGCACCTGTTCCGCGCGCTCGGCTCGCCCAACCTGGCGGCCCCTTCCTACGCGCAGTGCCGCGGCCCGCGCGACGTAGGCTTCCAGCTCACGTTCGGCAGTCCGGTCGGCTCGCCGGAAGCGACCGATGTGGCGAACACGCGCTGCCTGGTGCTGATCGGGTCGCATCTGGGCGAGAACATGCACAACACCCAGGTGCAGGATTTCGCGGCGGCGATCCGCAACGACGCGGACATCATCGTGGTGGACCCGCGTTTCTCGGTGGCCGCGTCCAAGGCGCGGCACTGGCTGCCGATCCGGCCCGGGTCCGACCTGGCACTGCTGCTGGCCTGGATGAACGTGCTGATCGCGGCGGAGAAGTACGACCGGGCCTACATCGAGCAATACGCGTACGGCTTCGAGCAGCTGAAGGCGCACGTGGCGCCGTACACGCCCGAATGGGCCTTCCCGCGCACTGGCATCGAGCCGCAGGTCATCCGCGCGACCGCGGAGCTCATGGCGGGTGCCCGGCCGGCGGCGCTGGTGCATCCCGGACGGCACGTCACGTGGTACGGCAACGACACGCAGCGGACACGGGCCATCGCCATCCTGAACGCGCTGCTCGGCTCCTGGGGCCGGCGTGGCGGCTTCTTCATGCCAGCGCAGGCGGAAGTCCCCGGCTACACCTGCTCGCTGCCGCACGTCGCGGAGCCGGTGACCGCGGATCGTCCGGACCCCAGCGTCTACCCGCTGGCGGACGAGGTGCTGGCGCAGGGTCTCTGTCAGGCCACCATCCCGGGCGGCCTGGGCACGCCGCGGGTGCGCGGCTGGATGGTGTACGGCTCGAACCTGCTGAGCACGTTGCCGAACCAGAAGGAGACGCAGGCGGCGATCCAGGCGCTCGACTTCCTGGTCAGCGTGGACGTGCTGCCAATGGAGATCGTGGGCTGGAGCGACGTGGTGCTGCCCGAAGCCACGTACCTGGAGCGCTGGGATGATCTGAATCACCCGGCGTGGCGCACGCCCTTCGTGTCCGTGCGGCAGCCGGTGGTGCCGGCCCTGTACGACAGCAAGCCGGGCTGGTGGATCGCGAAGGAGCTGGGCAACCGCCTGGGCGTGGGAGATCATTTCCCGTGGGCGGACGGCGAGGCCTATGTGAAGGTGCGGGCGGAGAGCGCCGGCGTGGACTTCGAGCGCCTGAAGCGGGAGGGCAGCGTGGCGCTCGCGGGCGGACCGCGCTACTTCGAGGACGGTGCGGTCCCCGAATTCGGCACGGACTCCGGCAAGATCGAGCTGTACTCGCAGACGCTGGCGCAGCACGGGTTCGAGCCGCTGCCCACGTGGCACGACGACGACGTCGAAGATCCGCCCGCCGGCTACTACCGGCTGCTCACCGGACGCGCCCCCTCGCACACCTTCGGGCGCACCACCAACAACCGGCTGCTCTCGCAGGTGCACGCCGAGAACGAGGTGTGGGTGAACGCACAGGTGGCGCAGCAGTGGGGGCTGGCGCACGGCGAGCGCGTCTACCTGCAGAACCAGGACGGAGTGCGCTCGAGCTTCTCGGCCCCGGTGAAGGTGACGTCCCGGATCCGGCCCGACGCGGTATTCCTGGTGCACGGGTACGGTCATCGCGCGCGCGAGCTGCGCTTCGCGCACGGCCGCGGCATCGACGACACGGAGCTGATCACCCGGTACCGAACCGATCCGATCATGGGTGGAACCGGCATGAACGTGAACTTCGTCACGTTCCTGCGGGCGGCGGACGTCGATGGCGCCGGCGCCACTCCCGGGGCGCACGCGGCGCTGGCGGTCACCGCAGAGGTGCGGGCATGACGCCGCCCCGGAAAGGCGCCCGCTGGGCGATGGCGGTGGACACCCGCACGTGCGTGGGCTGCGCCGCGTGCGTGATCGCGTGCAAGACCGAGAACGATCTGCCGGAGGGCTACGCGCGCAACTGGATCTGGACGGGCACCGCCGGCACGTATCCCGACCTGACCATGGAGGTGCGCTCCGAGCGCTGCAACCAGTGCGAGGACGCGCCCTGCGTCGCTGCCTGTCCGACGGGCGCGTCGCATTACGGTCCCGGGGGCATCGTGCTGGTGGACCGGAACAAGTGCACTGGCTGCAAGGCCTGCATCGCCGCCTGCCCGTACGGCGCGCGCTTCGTGGATCCGCGCAGCCATGCGGTGGACAAGTGCACGTTCTGCGCGCACCGGATCGAGCAAGGCATCGAGGTGACGGCGTGCCAGGAAGTCTGTCCCACCCGGAGCATCCACTTCGGCGATCTGAACGATCCGGACAGCGAGATCGTTCGGTTGCTGGCCAGGCGCGAGAGCTACACGCTGCTGCCCGAAGCGGGCACGCGGCCGCGCCACTACTTCGTGAAGTGAGGAATCGATGAACGAGCTCACCAGCACGCGCGGCAACGCGCTCATCGCTCCCTCGCTCCACATCTGGCACCTGGAGCTCCCGCTCTACCTGATCCTGGGCGGGCTGGTGGCGGGGCTGCTGATCCTGCCCGCGCTGGACGCCTGGCGGCGGCCGGCCGCGCCGCGCTCCCGCGCGCTCGTGCTGCTGCCCTGGCTGGCGCCGCTGCTGCTCTCGCTCGGCATGCTGTTCCTGTGGCTGGACCTGGAGAACCGCTGGAACGTGCTCCGCTTCTACTTCGTACTGCGGCCCTCCTCGCCGATGTCCTGGGGCGCCTGGATCCTGCTGCTGATCTACCCGGCCTCGCTGCTCTTCGCCCTGGCCCAGCTACCCGCCGAAGACGCGGCCGCACTGGGCGCGCGCGCCCGCCGGCAGGACCGCCTGCCGCGCTGGGCCGAGTGGGCCGCGGC
>VEPF01000079.1:3366-13399 GCA_012027055.1 Gemmatimonadota bacterium
CACGGGCGCGCTGCTGGGCGCGCTGGGGGCGAGGCCGCTCCGGAACTCCGCCGTGCTGGGCCCGCTCTTCCTGGTCTCCGGGCTTTCCACCGGCGCGGCATTCATGCTGCTCGTGCGCCTGGCTGAAGGCGAGCGCCGGCTGCTCGGCCGCGCCGACATGCTGCTGATCGTCAGCGAGCTGGCCCTGATCGGGCTCTGGCTGGTGGGCCTGGCCACGGGCTCGGAGGCGAGTCGGGCCGCGGCCGGCATGCTGCTGGGTGGGCCGTACACCGCGGCTTTCTGGGTCATGGTGGTGGCGGTCGGCCTGCTCGTGCCGCTGGCGGCAGAATGGCTGGAACACCGGCACGGCCTGGTGCCGGGACGGGGCGCGGCGCTGCTGGTGCTGATCGGCGGCTTCGCGCTGCGCTGGATCATCGTGGTCGCCGGGCAGCATGCCGGCTGGACGTCGCCCATCGCGCTTCCCTGAGGAACGGGACATGAAACCGAGAGCATACTGGAATCCGTACTTCGCCGGCGTCATGCTCGGGCTGGTGCTGTTCGGCACCTTCCTGGTGGCAGCGCAGGGGCTGGGCGCCACCGCGTTCCCGAAGCGGCTGATCGCGCTCTGGGCAGCGGGTGTGGACGCGCAGTGGACCGCGCGCAACCCGGCGCTCGGAAGCTACGTAGCGGGCGGCGTGTTCCCGCTGCGCAACTGGATCTTCGTGGAAGTGATCGGCGTGATGCTGGGCGGCTTCATCGGCGCCCTGAGCGCCGGCCGGTTCCGCGTGGCGGTGGAGAAAGGGCCGCGGGTGAGCGTGCGGGCGCGGCTGTGGTACGCGCTGGCGGGGGGCACGATCATGGGCTTCGCGGCCGGCCTGGCGCGCGGCTGCACCTCCGGACAGGCGCTCTCGGGCGGCGCTACGCTGGCCACCGGCAGCTGGCTGTTCATGCTGATGGTGTTCGCGGGCGGCTACGCGGTGGCCTGGTTCGTCCGGAGGCAGTGGGTATGAGCGCGATCTTCCCGCTCGCCTTCGCGAGTGAAGAGGTGAGCCTGCTCACCGCCGTGATCATGGGCTTCCTGTTCGGCTTCACGCTCGAGCGCGCCGGCTTCGGCAACGCGCGCAAGCTCGCGGGCCAGTTCTACCTGCACGACATGACGGTGTTCAAGGTCATGTTCACCGCGATCCTGGTCGCGATGGTGGGCATCTACGCCTTCGCGGCGCTTGGGTGGCTCGACCTGGCGCTGCTCTGGATCAACCCCACGTTCCTCTGGAGCCAGCTGGTGGGGGGCTTCCTGCTCGGGGCGGGGTTCATCGTGAGCGGGCTCTGCCCGGGCACGGCCGTCGTCTCGGCCGTCTCCGGCCGGGTGGATGCCATGGTGACGTTCGTCGGCGTGTTCCTGGGCACGTTCCTGTTCGCCGTGACCGTGGACGCGTTCCCGTGGCTCGAGCGCCTGTACCACGCGGGTTCGCTGGGCACGTCGCTGCTTTCGGACCTGCTCGGCATGCCCGCCCCGTTGCTGGCCGCACTCGTGGTGCTGGGGGCGGGCGCCGCGTTCCTGGGTGCGGAATGGGTGGAACGCCGCATGGCTGGCAGGTACCCGGCGGTCGAGAACGCGCCCACGGTGCGGCCGCGGCTCAAGCTGGCCGTCCCGGGCGCCCTCGCGGCCCTCGCCCTGGGTGCCACCTTCGCGCCCGCGCCGCACCGGTCCGTGCCGGTGCCGGAATTCGAGCGCATGAGCGCGGGCGACGTCGCCCGCCGCATCATCGGCCGGGAGCCGGGGCTCGTGCTGCTCGACGTGCGCGGTACGGCGGCGGCGAAGGAGCAGGGGCTCCCGGGCGCACAGGCGGCGTCGCTCGACAGCACGGTGGTGCCGGTGCTCGCGGGCCTCGCGGCCGATCAGCTGGTGGTGGTGTACGACGCGGACGGAAAGCTCGGGGCCCTGCCGGCCGGCTGGCCGCTGCAGCCGCGCTACGCGGTGCTCGCGGGCGGGCTCGCCGCCTGGCGTGCCGAGGTGCTGACGCCCGCGGTCGCGCGTGACGCAACCAGCGCGGAGCGTGCGCTGGTGGCCGAGCAGAACCAGCTCGCGGCGTTCTTCAGCGGGGCCACGGTGGCTGCCCCGGCGGCGGCCGCGCCGCCGCCCGCCGCCGGCGGCGGCGGGGGCGGGAAGAAGAAGGAAGCGGGCGGCTGCTAGCCCGGGCGGTGGCGGTTCTCGGCTGCGTCCGGCCGTCGGGTCGGCTGGCGGCCGAGGACCTGCGCCTCCTGCAGCGGGCGCGCGGCGCGGTGTTCCGGCGAGTGAGGAGGAGACGTGGACACCATGCGAGTGCCCGCGGGCGGACCGTGGGCGGAGGTAGTCGGCTACTCGCGCGCGGTGCGCGTCGGCCAGGTGGTGCACGTGGCCGGTACCGCGGCGCTGGAGCCGGACGGGCGGATCGCCCACCCTGGTGACGCCTACGGGCAGACCCGGCGCTGTCTCGAGCTGATCGCGGAGGCCCTGGGCCGGCTGGGCGCCACGCCGGAACAGATCGTGCGTACGCGCTTGTTCGTGAAGCGGCGGGCCGACTGGCGCGATGTCGGGCGCGCGCACGGCGAGTACTTCGGCGCGACCAGGCCGGTGACGTCCATGATCTTCGCGGAGCTGATCGACCCGGAGCTGCTGGTCGAGATCGAAGCGGAGGCGGTGATCCGCTTCGCGCCCCACTTCACGGATGTCCCAATCGCCCCGGCCGACGCACGGCAAGGAGGTTGAAGATGGGCAGGCGCGTCATCACGCTGGTCACCGCGCTGCTGCTGGCGCTGCCGGGAGGGCGAGCGGCGGCGCAGGCCGCCTGGGATACCCCCTGGCTGGTCCCGCCGGGACCTGCTCCCGGGCTCGGCATCTTCCTGTCGGAACCGTACGGCGCCGACCTGGCCGTGGTGTTCACCTGGCGCTCGCCCGCCGGCCGTTACGGCCTGCGCGGGGGCATTGCCGACAACGCGGACGTGAGCGCCTTCGGCGGCATCGATTTCACCGGGCCGGTCGCGCGCGCCAACTCCGAGCTTCCGCTCGACGTGGACTGGCTGCTCGGGGCCGGGCTGGCCATCGGGGAGAGCGTGCTGGTGAGCTTCCCGGTCGGGCTGAGCCTGGGGCACACGTTCCGCGAGTCCGATGTCGCCCTGACGCCCTACTTCACGCCGCGCGTGGTCTTCGACGCGTGGTTCGATGACGGCGACGCCGAACGGGGCGACCGGGACGATACCGATCTGGGCTTCGCGGCCGACATCGGCCTCGACCTGCGCTTCGACCGGGGCTTCACGGTGCGCTTCGGCGGGACCCTCGGCCGCGACGCGGTGGCCGTGGGGCTCGTCTTCTGAGCCTGCCCGTCACCCGGTCCGGCGGGTGCCGGCCCGGGTGACCGGCCCGGGGGTCAGCCCGCCCAGGTTATCAGGCCGGGCAGGACGGACGGCACCAGTTCCGGGTGCCGGGGCATGATCCGCACGGTGTAGCCGATCTGGCCGCTCTCCACCACCGGCACCGTGCCCTGGTAGCGGTACCGGCCGTCGCCGCCGGCGCCGTCCGGGACCATCCGCGCCCGGGTGCAGCCGGGCAGCTCGCCGGCGGCGTCGATGCGGCCCCCGCCCAGCTGCCCCTGCACGTCCTCGGGGGTGCGCGGCGCCAGTCGCACCTCGGCCGTGACCGTGAGCGGCTCGCCGGTGTTCAGGAGGCCGGCCGCGCTGCTCTCCACCCGCTCGATCCCGGTTTCGTGCCACGCCTGCGTGATGCGCGCCCGCCACTGTGCCAGTGCGCGCGCACCCGCGCAGCCATCGGCGGCCAGGCGCCGGGTATGCGCGAGCGCCGGCAGGTAGCAGGACTCGGTGTACTCGCGGACCATCCGGTGGGTGTTGAATTCCGGGCACAGCTCGGCCAGCGCGAACTGCATGCGCTGCACCCAGCGGCGTGGCAGTCCGCCCGTGCGCCGCTCGTAGAATTCGGGCACGACCACGTTTTCCAGCAGGTCGTAAAGCGCGGCGGCTTCGACCTTGTCCTGCTCGGCCGGGTCACCGTATTCCTCCCCGCTGCCGATGCTCCAGCCGGGCGTGAGCGTCTCCTGCCCGAGCCGGTTCCAGGCGTCGGCCCACCAGCCATCGATGGTGCTGACGTTGAGCACGCCGTTCGCGGCCGCTTTCATGCCGCTGGTGCCGCTCGCCTCGTAGGGACGGCGGGGCGTGTTCAGCCAGACGTCGCACCCCTGGACCAGGTAGCGGGCGACCGCGGTGTCGTAGTCCTCCACGAACACCACGCGGCCGCGGAACGGCTCGGCCCGGCTCAGCTCGATGATCTGCCGGATCAGCTCCTTGCCGGCATGATCGTGCGGGTGCGCCTTGCCGGCGAAGATGAACTGTACCCGGCGGTCCGCGTGCTGGACCAGGGCGGCAAGACGGGCCGGGTCGTGCAGCAGCAGGGTCGCGCGCTTGTAGGGCGCGAAGCGGCGCGCGAAGCCGATGGTCAGGGCATCCGGATCGAGCAGCTCTTCGGCTCCGGCCAGCTCGGCCGGCATGGCCCGCCGCCGCAGCATGTCCTGCCGCACGCGCCGGCGGATGAACTCGATCATCCGGTGGCGCCGCTTCTCGTGCGTACGCCACAGTTCCTCGGCGGGAATCTGCTGCGCGCGCTGCCACACTTCCCGGTCGGCCGGCTCCTGCCGCCACCGCCGCCCCAGGTAGCGCTCGAACAGCTCATCCAGCTCCAGCGAGATCCAGCTGCGGTAATGGACGCCGTTGCTCACCGAGCCGATCGGTATCTCCTCCTCGGGCAAGCCCGGCCAGACGTTGCGCCACATGCGGCGGGTGACGCGCGCGTGCAGCTCGCTCACGCCGTTCGCGTGCGCCGCCAGCCGCAGCGCCAGCATGCTCATGTTGAAGGGTGCGTCCGGACCGCTGCCCGCCTCGCAGCCGAGTGCCAGCAGCCCGTCGATGGGCACGCCCAGCTCGCTCGCGTAGTCCGAGAAGTAGTGGCGCATCATGCCGGCCGGGAACCGGTCGTGGCCGGCTTCCACGGGCGTGTGGGTGGTGATGGTGATGCCGGCGCGCGCCAGTTCCAGCGCTTCCGGGAAACTCAGTCCATGCGCGACCCGCAGGTCGCGCACGCGCTCCAGTCCCAGGAAGGCCGAGTGGCCCTCGTTCATGTGCAGCACCTGGGGGTCGTAGCCGGCCGCGTGCAGCGCGCGCAGCCCGCCGATCCCCAGCACCAGCTCCTGCTGCAGGCGCAACTCCGAGTCACCGCCGTAGAGCTGGTCGGTGATGTTGTGATCGACCGGTGCGTTGACGTCGATGTTGGTGTCCAGCAGCACCAGCTTCACCCGGCCCACCGCGGCGTACCAGAGCTGGATCGCCAGGCGACGTCCCGGCAGCTGGAGACCGATGCGCACCTGCTGCCCGGCGGCGTCCAGCAGCGGCTGCACGGGCAGGCGATGGAAGTCGTTCTCCGGGTAGTTCTCGCCCTGCCACCCGGCCGCGTTCAGGTATTGCCGGAAGTAGCCCTGCTGGTAGAGCAGTCCCACTCCGACGAGCGGCACCCCGAGGTCGCTCGCGGACTTGAGATGATCGCCCGCCAGCACGCCCAGCCCTCCGGCGAAGATCGGCAGGCACTCCGTGAGGCCGAACTCTGCCGAGAAGTAGGCGGCAACCGGACCATTGGTGGCGCCGTGCGCCTTCTGGTACCAGGTGCTGTCCGGCCCAAGGTACTTCTGCAGCCGCTGCTCCACGCCGCGCAGGTGCGTGCGGAACCCTTCGTCGCCGACCGCGGCGGCCAGCCGCTGCTGCGACACCCGGCCCAGCATGTCCACCGGGTTGTGACCGGTTTCCTCCCACAGGTCCGCGTCCAGCCGCCGGAACAGCTCCCGGGTGGCCGGGTGCCAGCTCCAGCGCAGGTTCATCGCCAGAGCGCGCATGGGCTCCAGCTCGGGCGGCAGGGAAGGCTGCACGATTACGGTGCCAACGGGCTTCATCGTAGTCTTCTCGTGAGGGATGGATCGTGTGCGGCTCCTTTCAGAGTTGCCTCCCGCCGGGCGCCGCGCCACCGCGCCAGCTGGCCCGCCCCGCGCGCCCGCACACGCCGCCCGGGCGAAGGCCGGTCGCTGATCCGCTCCGCCAGTTGGCTCCCGGCCTTGATTACCGCCCCGTCAAAGGGCACGTTACCACCCGCATGGATCCCCGCATTCGACCCGAGCGGACGCCGCTGCTCGTCCTGACCGCATCGTTGCTGCTCACGGCCGCGGCCACCGCATTCACCGCCTGGACCGCGCACGAACGGGATGCCGCTCGTTTCCAGAACGCGGCCCAGAGCGCGCACGACCGGATCACGTCCCGGCTGGAGGTCTACATCAACTCCCTGCGCGGGATAGCCGCGCTCTTCGCCAGCAGCGATACGGTCACTGCCGAGGAGTTCCGCACCTACGCCGAGCGCCTGGACCTCAGTGGCGGCTATCCCGGCGTCCAGGGAGTGGGGTGGACGCAGCGCAGCGCGTCCGGCTGGCCTCGCTCGTCCTTCGAGCAGCACTCGATTCGGTACCTCGAGCCGCTCAATGAGCGCAACCGTGCGGCGCTCGGTTACGACATGTCCGGCGAAGGCACCCGGCGCGCCGCCATGGACCGGGCGCGCGACACCGCCGAACCGAGCCTGAGCGGAAAGGTGACCCTGGTCCAGGAGATCTTCGGCCCGAAGCAGGCCGGTTTCCTGCTGTACGTGCCGGTCTACGCGGGTGGCCGAGTGCCCGCCACCGTCGCAGAACGGCGCCGCGCGCTGCGCGGCTTCGCCTACAGCCCGTTCCGCGCCGATGACCTGTTCCGCGGCATCTTCGGGTCGGAGCTCGAGCCGCGGGTGGCCTTCGAGGTCTACGACGGCACCGGCGCGGACACCGCCGCGCTCCTGCACCGCTCGCCGCACGCGCCGGGGCACCGGCCGCAGTTCACGGCCCGCGAGTCGATGATCGTGGCCGGGCGCCTGTGGACGGTCATCTACGCCTCCGAGCCGCCCTTCGAGGAAACCTCGAGCGCCGAGCTCGCCACCGGCGTGCTGGCCGCCGGGGCCATCGTCAGCGGATTCAGCTTCTGGCTGGCCCTCGGCCTGGCCCGCGCCCGCCGCGCCGCCGAAGCGGCCAACCGGGCCAAGAGCGACTTCCTGGCCACCATGAGCCACGAGCTGCGCACGCCGCTCAACGCCATCGGCGGGTACGTCGATCTGCTCGATCTCGGGGTGGGCGGTCCCGTGAACGCCCAGCAGCGCGACTACCTGGCGCGCGTGCAGCGCGCCCAGCAGCACCTGCTCGGCCTGATCAACAACATCCTCAACTTCGCTCGCCTGGAGGCCGGCGGTGTGGCTTTCCACCGGGAGCCGATCGCGCTCGCCTCCCTGGTCAGGGAGGTAGCCGGCTTCGTCACGCCGCTCGTCGCGGAGAAGCAGCTCACGTTCGGCATCCAACCCGGGCCCGACCTGACCGTGATCGGGGACGCCGACAAGATCCGGCAGATCCTGCTCAACCTGCTCTCCAACGCCATCAAGTTCACCAATGAAGGCGGCCGGATCACGGTGCACTGGGACGCCCACGGGAGCATGGCGCAGGTGCACGTGGCGGACACCGGGATCGGCATCCCGTTGCCGCACCAGGAGCAGATCTTCGATCCGTTCGTCCAGGTCGATCCCGATCTGACCCGCACGCGCATGGGAAGCGGCCTGGGCCTGGCGATCGCGCGCGAGCTCGCCCGCGGCCTGGATGGGGAGCTGTCCGTCCAGAGCGAGCCCGCCCGCGGCAGTACCTTCACACTGCGGCTTCCGCTGCAGGACAGCGAGGCACCGGTGCCCGATACCGATCGGGGCGCGCCCACCGGGGCCAAGGCCTGATGGGCCGCGCCAACTGGCTCGTCCGCGCCCGCCGGGCCCGCAACGTCCTGGGCTTCCCGGGCGGCCGCCCCACCTCGGAAACACCACCCGGTCACCGCCGTCCTGAGAGGTACACGTGAGCAGTGAATCGAGCGCACGCCCGGCCGAAACGGCCGCCAGTCTCTATGACCTGGTGACCTATGCCGGCTACGCCCGGGCGGACACGCACCCCGCGCGCATGGCCGCCGTCGGCGTACTGCACGGCATGGCACCGGCGCCGGTGCCGCGCTGCCGGGTGCTGGAACTCGGCTGCGGCGACGCCGCCAACCTCGTGGCCATGGCCTACCAGCTCCCCGAAGCCCGCTTCGTGGGCATCGATCTGGCCGGTTCGGCGATCGCCCGGGGACGGAGCGACGCGGCCGCGCTCGGTCTTGCGAACGTTGAACTCCACGTCATGGACATCGGCGCCGCCAGTGCCTCGCTCGGCGAGTTCGACTACATCATCGCCCACGGGGTGTACTCCTGGGTGCCGCCCGAGGTCAGGGAGCAACTGCTCGCGCTCTGCCGTGCCCTCCTGGCGCCGCAGGGCATCGCCTTCGTCAGCTACCTGGCGCAGCCCGGCACGCAGATGCGGGACGTGCTGCGCGACTACCTGCTCCGCAACAGCGACGCTGCGGCCGATCCGGCCGCGCGCGTGGCCCGCGCCCGCGAGCTCGGGCGCGCCTTCGGCGGCGGCTCCACCGTAACGGACCCGTTCCAGCAGGCCATCCAGATTCTCGCCCGCGAGCTGGACGGCTGGGAAGACGGGCAGATCTTCCACGACTGGCTGGCCTCGTACAACGCCGGCATGCGCATCACCGAGTTCGTTGCCGAGGCGAGCCGTTTCGGGTTGGCGTTCCTGGGGGAGGCGGAATACTACACGATGTGCTGGCAGCACGATCCCGCCCTGAGCGCCGCACGCTCCTTGCTGGAAGCGGCCGAGGCGCGGAGCGTGCTCGAGAAGGAGCAGCTGCTGGACGAGCTGCGCTGCCGCCGCTTCCGTCAGACCCTGCTGTGCCGCGCCGGCGCCCCATGGTCGAAGCCGACTCCCGACCGGGCGCTCAGGCTGGCCGCTGCCAGCCGGTTGCAGCCGACCGGAGAGATCGACCTGAACGGCTTCGAGGAAGCCCCGTTCCGCAGCCCGCACGATGTCACGGTGCGCGTCAACCATCCCGTGGCCAAGGCCGCCCTGGTCGAGCTGGCGGTACAATATCCACGTCCGATTCCCGGCTCCGAGCTGCTCGCGCGCGCTCGCCTCGCGGCCGGGCGGACCGATCCCGGGACCGAGGAGGCCGACGCCCAGCTGCTGGGCGAGCTGCTCCTGGCGTGCGCCGGTTCCGGCCTGGCCTTCCTGACCGCGTGGGCCGCACCGCTGGCAAACAGGGCCGGGGAACGCCCGCGCGCCAGCGCCGTTGCCCGGGCCCAGCTGGAGCGGTCCACGCGCGTCACCTCGCTCGTACACCAGAATATTTCGGCGATGGAGCCCATCGGCCGGGCGCTGCTCCAACTGCTGGATGGCTCCCGTTCCCGCACCGAGCTGATCGCGGAGCTCCTGCGCCAGATCGAGTCCGGAGCCCTGCCGCCGCCCCCGCCCAGCGACGAGAACGACACCGACACCGACGTGCGCACCCGGCTGGAACGCGGCCTGGAAAGCAGCCTGGCCGGCCTGGCCTACTCCGCGTTGCTGGAGGCGTAACCGGAACCGGGGCACACAAACATCTGGCGGCCGGGCCGCAAACGCGTGTCTCTTGTAGCCGCGACGACGCCACCATAGGATGAATGTGCTGCAGCAAGCCCCTCTTCCCCGCTTGGAGGTCACGATGAAGTGGACGCATGTCGCGGGAGCGCTCCTGGTCGTGCTGTGTCCGCTGGCCGTCTCGGCCCAGAACCCGCCGGCCAAGCCGACAGCCCAGAAGTACGGACCCAGCATCAGCGTGGCGTTCGAGCACGAGCAGATGGTGTGGAACGCGCTGAAGGCGAACGATCTGGCGGCCTTCAACAAGCTGGTGGATCCGCCCTTCACGTACATCGACCAGAACGGGATGTCCGCCTGGGACATCGAGGATACCGCGGTCAACTTGAAGGGCTGCACGAACGCGAGCTTCGAGACCCAGGACGCGCAGACGCAGCATCCGGTCGAAGGCCTGGTGATCCTGT
>VEPF01000079.1:13409-17937 GCA_012027055.1 Gemmatimonadota bacterium
GGGGGCGGACGCGCGTGCGCGCGTGTGCGCTGCGGTGCGGCGCCTTCCGCGTGTGACCCCGCAGGCCGTATCATGCCCGCATGACCAATCCATCAGCAGAGGGAACCGCGCCCCCGCCGGCTGATTCCCGGGCCAGCGGTGAGCCTGGCGCGCATGAGCCGGTCCGCTGGGGCGTGCTCGGGGCGGCGCAGATCGCGGTGCAGAAGGTGATTCCCGCGCTGCAGCTGAGCTCGGTGTCCCGGGTGGTCGCCATCGCCTCGCGCGATCGTGCCCGCGCCGCAGCCGCGGCGGCGGCGCTGGGGATCGCGCGGGTGCATGCCGACTACGATGCGCTACTCGCGGACCCCGACGTCGAAGCCATCTACAACCCGCTCCCGAACCACCTGCACGTGCCGTGGACATTACGCGCCCTGGCGGCGGGCAAGCACGTGCTCTGCGAGAAGCCCATCGCGCTCACGGCCGCGGAGGCGCGGCAGTTGCTCGCGGCGCGCGACCGCAGCGGCCTGCAGGTCGGCGAGGCGTTCATGGTGCGTACGCATCCGCAATGGCTGCGGGTGCGGGCGCTGATCGCGGACGGACGCATTGGCGAGCTGCGGCTGGTGAGCGGGCACTTCAGCTACTTCCACGATGCGCCGGGCAACATCCGCAACCAGCCGGAGCTGGGCGGCGGCGGCCTGATGGACATCGGCTGCTATCCGGTCACCATGGCGCGCTGGCTCTTCGGCGCGGAGCCGCTGCAGGTGCTCGCGCTGGTCGAGCGCGATCCTCGCCTGGGCATCGACCGGCTGACCTCCGGCCTGCTCCGCTTCGCGAGCGGCCAGGCCACCTTCAGCGTGGGCACACAGCTGGTGCCGTTCCAGCGCTTCGAGGCGTTCGGCACGCGCGGCCGCATCGAGCTGCAGATCCCGTTCAACGCGCCGCCCGATCGGCCCATCCGGGTGCTGGTCGATGCTGGCCGTGAGTTCGCGGGGGCGGGGGCCGAGGTGCTCGAGTTCGGAGCCGTGGATCAGTACACCGTGCAAGGCGACGTCTTCGCGCGCGCGGTCCGCGGCCAGGGCAGCGTGCCCGTCGCGCTCGAGGATGCGGTCGCCAACATGGCCGTGATCGACGCGTTGTTCCGCTCGGAGCGGACCGGGCGGTGGGAGGTGCCGGGCCACGATTGACCACTTCCACAGGACAGCAGCGAATGCGTTACCGCGAGTTCGGCCGTACCGGGTGGCAGATCTCCGAGGTCAGCTTCGGCGCGTGGGCGATCGGCGGCAGCGCCTGGGGCGGCGGCGATGATGGCGCGTCCATGCGCGCCCTGCACCGGGCGCTGGATCTCGGGGTCAACTTCATCGACACGGCCGATGTGTACGGCGATGGGCACTCGGAGCGGCTGATCGCGCGCCTGCGGCGCGAGCGCAGCGAGCCATTCATCGTGGCGACCAAGGCCGGCCGGCGGCTCGAGCCGCACGTGGCGAGCGGGTACCACCGCGCGAACCTCGCGGCCTGGGGCGAGCGCAGCCTCCGCAACCTGGAGACGGAAGCCATCGACCTGCTCCAGCTGCACTGCCCGCCCTACGAAGTCTACGATCGCATGCCGGAGGTGTTCGACGCGCTGGATGGTCTGGTGCAGGCCGGCAAGCTGCGTCACTACGGCGTCAGTGTCGAGACCATCGCGGAGGCGGTGCGCGCGCTCGACTACCCGAACGTCCAGTCGGTGCAGATCATCTTCAACATGTTCCGGCTCCGCCCCGCGGAGGACTTCTTCCCGCTCGCCCGCGCGCGCCAGGTGGGCATCCTGGCGCGGGTGCCGCTCGCGAGCGGCCTGCTCACGGGCAAGCTGCGCCCGGACTCGCAGTTCCCGGCTGGCGACCACCGGCACTTCAACCGGCACGGCGAGGCGTTCGACCAGGGCGAGACGTTCAGCGGCGTCGATTACGAGACGGGGCTGCGGGCCGTGGCGGAGCTGGCGCCGCTGGTGCCGCCGGGCGGGAGCCTCGCACAGCTGGCGTTGCGGTGGATCCTCATGTTCCCGGAAGTGAGCGCCGCGATCCCCAGTGCCCGGAACGAACCCCTGGCGGAGAGCAACTTCACCGCGGGGGCGCTGCCGCCGCTGTCGCCCGAGCAGATGGCGGCGGTGCGGGCCGCGTACGATCGCCGCTTCCGGGCCGCGCTCCACGCGCGCTGGTGAGCGCCGTCGCGGGGTCCGGGTGCGGCAGCCGCAGCACCTCGGTCCCCGCCAGCAGGATGGTGCCGATCCCGTGCACGTCGTTGAGCGGGGTCGGGCGCCGGTAGTAGTAGACCAGGTCGTCGCTCGTGCTGGTCCCGGCGCAGATCCCCTCGATCTGCCCGTCCGCGCGGACCCGCGCGCTGACGCCCTCCCAGCCGCGCCGCGCGATGGACGCGTAGTGCGGCTCGATGTAGCCGCGGTTCACGGCGCGGGCGCCCGCGTACGTGCACATCGCGCTCGCCGAAGTCTCCAGGTACGCGTCGGAGCGGTCGAGCCGCTGGTGCCAGAGGCCCTCCGACCCCTGCCAGCGGGCGATCCCCAGGATGTGCCGGCGGAGCAGCGCGAGCAGCGTGTCGCGCTGCGGGTGCGTGACCGGCAGCCGATCGAGCAGCTGCACCTGGGCCAGCAATGCCCAGCCGTTGGCGCGCCCCCAGGCCGCCGGCCCCTGCCGGTTCGTGTCGGAGTACCAGAAGTGGCGCATCACCGCGGCTTGCGCATCGAACACGTACCGGTGGTAGTTGATCACCTGCCGCGCGGCGTCATCGAGATAGGAGGCATCCCCGGTCAGCTCTGCCAGCCTCGCCAGGAACGGCACGCCCATGAACAGGTCGTCAGTCCAGAGCGTCCAGTGCTGCGGAAAGGCGCGCACCAGGGTCCCGTCCGCCAGCCGCCCCTGGCGGGTGCGGGCGTACGCCGCGGCGCGCTCCACGTACGCGCGGTAACGGGGTTGGGGATCGCGTCGGTAGACCTCGATGGTGGCGGCGCCCATGGCGCCGTAGTCGTCCAGTTCCTCCATCACGAAATGCTGGGCGAACGGGAAGCCCCACTTGTCGCCGTCGTAGCGAGGCTCGAACCAGGGCGCGTGGTCGAACGCGAAGGCGACGTTCCGCACCGCGAAGTCACGGTACCGCGCATCGTCCAGGACATCCGCGAGCTCGAGCAGCGCGAGTTCCAGGACGCCGTTCCAGTAGCGCCAGTCCTGGTACGGGCTCGCGGGCGCGAGTCGGGCGCCGGCGGGTGCGGCCGCGGGGGTCACGTAGCGCTGGCCGGTCTGCCGATCGCGGAAGTCGAAGGTGGCGCTGGCGAGCACGCCGTCCGCCACGGCGCGCAGTACCTGCTCGGTCGTCCGCGTGGCCGGTTGCTGCGCTGAAAGCTCTCGGGTGCCGGCGATCAGGCCGAGTGCCAGCAGGGCCGCGGAGCGGGAAAGGCACATGGTGATCGTCCCGTGCGGAGACTCTCCGAGGGGGTGCTGACCGCCCCGCCCCGCGGTGGCAGCAGCGGGGCGGAGCGGCGCCGCTTCAGAACGGCTCGGGCTGGCCGCGCTCGCCGATGCGGAAGCGCCGCAGCTGCCCATGGTCGCGCACCAGCAACAGCATGTCCGCCCCGTAGTTCACGGTGTGCGCCGCAATCAGCCGACCGCCGTACCGGGCCTCGATTTCGGGCTCCTGGGTGTGTCCCACCACCATGACGCGCGCATCGAAGCTGTGCAGCACGGAGTCGAGCGGTGCGTCCAGTTGGTCGTTCTGCACGAAGTCGCGGTACCAGAACAGGGAATGCGGGTGCCAGAAGAAGTCTTCCATCGCCTGGTAGCGCACGCTGTCGGAATGCGTCTTCAGCGTGGCCGGATCACGGTAGAGGAACGCGGGCGTGAGGAAGTTCGCGAGCATGGCATCCAGACGTCGCAGACTGACGCCGATCCAGTCGGTGGCGATGCCGCCGTGCACGATCAGCACATCGCCGATGCGGATGGCGCCCGGCTTGCTGGCCAGCCAGCGGCCGAGCAGGGACTCGCGCACGTGCAGCATGCGGTCATACGTGATCCCGTACGCCTGGGCGATGGCCGCCTCGCGCGGGTTCAGGTAGCGGAGGTCGCCGGTCAGGTCCAGCAACTCGTGGTTGCCGAGCAGCACGTAGACGTGGCCGCCCGCGGCGGCCGCCTCGCGCTCGAGCCGGTAGACGAACCAGAGCAGCCGGGTCACGTCGGGTCCGCGATCCACCAGGTCACCGAGGAACACCAGCTGTCGCCGGCCCCCGGTCCACTCCAGCGCGTCGCCAATGAAGCCGGCGGCGCGCAGCGTGGCCGCGAGCGCGTTGAACTCGCCGTGCGTGTCCCCGACCACGTACAGGGATTCGACCGCGGGGAACTCGACCGGACCGCGCTCGGGCTCCGCCAGGTAGATGCGGGTCTCGTGCAGCGGCAGGCCGGCCGCCCCGAAGCGCAGTACGACCTGGTCGCGGCGCGGCCGCGTGAAGCTCATCCGGTGGCTGCGTCCCGCCGGGGTGGGGAAGCGCTGCGGGCGGGCCGCCTCCCAG
>VEPF01000479.1 GCA_012027055.1 Gemmatimonadota bacterium
CGGCACCTGCGCCGCCGCCGGCAGGTGCGCCAGTCCCAGCCCGCCCAGCGCGATGCCCACCATCCAGCTCGCTCTCCGCATTTCTACCTCCACCAGGGCCGTCCCTCCGGCACTTGCCAGGGCAGGGCCGCACGCACGAGCGCTCCCGGGCAGCGCGGGGCGTCCCCGGGGCGTCATTTAGATTATCGTCTAAATATATTGGGAGTGCGGTGCGGGACAAGGGGGCGGGATACCCGGTAGTATTACGGATCTTTTGGTAGTAATTTCCAGGAGTTGCTCCGCGCGTTGCCGCGGGGCGCGTGCACACGGACCGGGCGAGGCTGATGCAGTTGAGGGCAGGGGCACCGATCGAAGCGCCGCGGCGGCGGCTGTGGCTCCGGGCGGGCGAGCTGCTGCTTGGGCTGGCGCTGTGGGGCCTGGCGACCGCGCTGATGGTGAAGAGCGGTCTGGGCCTGGGGCCCTGGGACGCGTTCCACGTCGGCCTGCACCTGCAGACGGGGCTGAGCATCGGGGCGGCGACCATCGTCACGGCCGCGCTGATCCTGGCGGTCACGCTGGTCATGCGGGTTCGGCCGGGGGTGGCGCTCGTGGTGAACACGGTCATGATCGGGGTGTTCGTGGACCTGTTCCTCCCGCTGGTACCGGCCTCGTCCTCATTGCTCGGCGCCAGCGCGTACTTTGCAGCCGCGCTGCTGCTCGGCGGGCTGGCGACCGGGCTGTACATCGGGGCGGGCTTCGGCCAGGGTCCGCGGGACGCGCTGATGCTCGCGCTCCACGAGCGGACCGGCTGGAGCGTGCGGCGCGCCCGGGGCGTACTGGAGGCCGCGGTGCTGGCTGCCGGCTGGCTGATGGGCGGCCGGGTGGGGGTCGGCACCATCGTCTACGCGCTCGCCATCGGCCCGGCCGTGCAGTGGGGTCTCGCGCTCTTCGCGCAGCCGACGTCCCCGGCCGCGCGTCACGAGGCGCATCCCGGCGCCCGCGGCTTCCGCCTGCACCGCCGCGCGGCCTGAGCGCGGCACCGGCCGAATAACGGCGCCCGCGGCTTCCGCCGCGCGGCGTGAGCGCCGGGTCGGCCGGGCGCCGGCGCGGTTGCGACGGCAGGCGTCGTCGGCCTTCGCAGGAGCCGGCCGGATCCGTGGGCTTCATGGCGCTTCCCGGGCGCCGTAAATCGGAGTTGGCGTCGGGCGAATCCGCATCCCTGATGGGGATGCTTCCGTACTGTTGGGCCAGATGCTCCCGCCGTACGTTCCTCCCTCCCGGCGAGGTCGCCGGGAATCCCCCATCGACAACGCGGAGCGAGCACCGTGAGCACACGTGGGCGTAGTGTCGTCGCGGGCTGGGCGCTGCTGGTCGGCCTGCCGGGCCTGGGGTCCGCGCAGGATGCCGGGCTGCGGCTGGTCGGGGAGCTGCGGCTGCGCGGCGAGGCGGAGCGTCCGGTGGTGGTGGACACGGTGGATGCGTTCACGCTGCTGCGCGCACGCCTCGGCCTCGAAGCGACGCTGAGCCAGTACGCGAAGGTGTTTCTGCAGGTGCAGGATGCCCGCACGTTCGGCGAAGAAGCGAGCCCGGCGGACGGGTCGGCGGATCGGCTGGACCTGCACCAGGGCTGGCTGGAGCTGGCCCGTCCGGTCGGCACGCTGAGCTTTTCGGTGCGCGCGGGCCGGCAGGAGCTGGGCCTGGGCAACGAGCGGCTCCTGGGGCCCGCCAACTGGACCAACACCGGGCGCGCGTTCGATGCGCTCACGGTGGGGCTCGGCTCGAAGGCGCGGGGCTGGCAGCTGACGGCGCTGGCGGCCACGGTGGACGAGCGCGGCCGCCGCCTGGCGGGGTCGGTGCCGGGTCCCGAGCGCGAGGACCAGCTGCTGCTCGGCAGCTACTGGGATACGCGCATCCTCGATGCCTGGCTCCTGTTCGAGCGCGCGGCCGAGTACCGCAGCTTCTACGGCGCGGACCGGGCCACCGCGGGAGCACGCATCGAGCTGCCGGCATGGCGCGGCCTGAGCGCGTGGGCCGAGGGCTCGTACCAGTTCGGCAACCAGGTCCTGTCGCAGCCGGCCACGGCACAGGACATCTCGGCCTACCTGCTGGGCGGGCGGATCTCCTGGGCGCGGCCCACTTCGCCGCTGCGCGCGCTCGGCATCGGCATCGACTATCTCTCCGGCGACGAGCGCCCGGGCGACGCGGACTACCACGCGTTCAACGTCATGTACCACACCGGCCACAAGTGGTACGGCTACCTCGACCTGTTCCTGGATCCGGCCGGGAAGACCGGCGATCGCGGCCTGGTGGACGGGATCGCGAGCGCTACCGTGCAGCTCGCCCCGGCCGCGCCGCTCGCGATCGACCTGCACCGCTTCCGTACCGCGGCGCAGCGCCCGCCCACCTGTCCCGGTCCGCTGCCGTGCTCCTCGAGTGAGGAGGCGCGCGACCTGGGCTGGGAGCTGGACCTGACGCTGCCCTTCTCGATCGGGCCGAATCAGCGCGTGCAGGCGGGCTACAGCGCGTACCGGAACGGCGCGGCGGCGCCGCTCGCCGGCCTGGGTGCGGAGAGCCGCTGGTATCACTGGGGCCATCTGATGGTGACGTTCGGTTTCAGCGGCGGCGTGCACTGAGCCCGGAGGATCCGTCATGGGCATGTACCGGCTGGCGATCGTCGCCGCCGTCCTGATCGGTGCCGCCGCGGGCGTGGGCGGCTACACCTTCGTCTATGCCCGGGGCGCCTCATACCTGACGAACGATCCCGCGGCGTGCGCGAACTGCCACGTGATGTCGGAGCACTACGCCGCCTGGCTGAAGGGCAGTCATCGCGCGGTGGCCGTGTGCAACGACTGCCACACGCCGCACAACATCGTGCTCAAGTACCTGACCAAGGGGCGGAACGGCTTCCGCCACTCGCTGGGCTTCACCACCGGCCGCTTCCCGGACCCGCTCCAGATCCCGCCGGGCAACTACGAGATCGCCGAGGACGCGTGCCGGAAGTGCCACACGGAGATCACCCAGGCCAGCGATCTCGCGAGCGAGGGCGCGGCCGAACCGGGGCCGGTGGTGAGCGCGCGCGAGCGCCACCGGCCGCGCCCGAACGAGCCGCTGGTGTGTGTGAAGTGTCATCGGGATGTGGGGCATGCGGTGAGGTGAGGTGGGGAAATGGGAAGGGGAAGGGGAACGGCGACGGCCACGACTGCGGCCACGGCCACGACTGCGGCTGGGACTGCGGCTTCCTCGACGGCATCATCAGGAGCTTTCTCGACGGCTTCCTCGACAGCATTCTTCACGGCATCCGCTACAGGAAGGGATTGACATGGCGAACGAGA
>VEPF01000414.1:0-2071 GCA_012027055.1 Gemmatimonadota bacterium
CCGGAGCTCCCGGCGCGAGCTCGCCCCCGGTGCCACCCCGGGCGTGCGCCTGCAGGGCGATGGTGCGGTCGACGCTGCCTGCGGTGCCGACCACCACGACGCTGCGCCCGCCCAGGTCCGAGAGCTCATCATCCAGCAGTCGGAGCACGGCCGCGGCAGTGGCGGGCAGGTACTCCGCGGTGCCGGCCAGCACCCGGCCCAGGTTGGCGCTGCCCGCCACGTCGATGTCCTTGTCGGGATCGACGCTGTCACCGGCACGCGTGACGTCCACCCCGGCCGGCAGCGGGAACTGCAAGAAGATCGCATCCACGGCGGGATCGGCGTTGAGCGCATGCACCTGCAGGAGAACCTCCGTCGTCCCGGCGGCCGGACCGAACCCGAAGGCGCGCACGGCCAGACCGGCCTCCTGGAAGCGTCGCTGCTTGAACTCAAGATAGCGCCGGCTCGCACCATCATCCCCGGCCATGATCGCCAGCGTGGCCGGGCGTCCGGTGAGCTGGTGGAAGCGGGCTGCTTCAGCGGTCGCCGTGCGCACCAGCGCATCGGCGAGGCTCCGGCCGCGGGTCTCGATCATGGGGCCTCGCCGCGTGCCCGCGCTGCCAGGCGCGGCACGTCCAGGATGCGCAGCCTGGACCCCCGCTGCTCGATGATGCCCGCGCGCCGCAGCTCGGCCAGGGCGCGCCCCACTCCCTCACGCGTGGTGGCCAGAGTCCGGGCCAGCTGTTCCTGCGTGACTCCGAGCGTGAACGAACCTCCGTCCACCAGCGAGCCGGCCCCTTCCGCCACCTCCAGCACCGTGGCGGCGACCCGTGCGGGCACGGTTTTGAGCGACACTTTCTCGAGCAGGGATATCAACCGGCGCAGACGGCTTCCCAAGTCGCGGATGATGGCCCCGGCGAACTCCGGCTGCTGCAGGCACAGTTGCGCGAACGCCGCTCGGGAAAGGAACCACACCTCGCCGGGTGTCAGCACCCGCGCTGAGGCCGGGTAGGGCCCGCCATCGAAGAGCGGGACTTCGGCCAGCGCCTGGCCCGGTCCCTGGATGTGCAGCACCTGCTCGCGCCCGTCGGGGTTCGCCCGGTACACCTGCACAGTCCCGGACGCCAGCACGTACAGACCCTGGCACGGGTCGCCCCGCCGGAACAGCACCTCTTTCGCCCGCACCCGGCGGCGGACGGTCAGGTCCGCAACCGCCTGCAGCGTATCGGGTGCCAGCGCCGCGAACAGGGACAGACCGCGGAGCAGCTCGAGCGCGCCTCGCTCGCCGGTCACGCGCACGGCGCGATGCTCGATTCCGCGGCCACGGCAGCTCGCATCGCTCTCCTGTGGTAGGGCGTCATCCGGGCGTGCGGCGCGCTTGCGCGAGCGCACTCGCCGCACCTGCGCTCGACCACAAAGTACTCCAGGTCCGGGCCGACGTCACCCCGCCCGCGGACTCCGTCAGGCCCGCGGCCGATGCACCCGCGGTGCCCGGACGAGCCTCAGCCAGTCGACCGGCTGATCCGCACGCGCCACACCTCCGGCCCTTCCTCCAGGTACTCCCAGCCGAACTGCCCCGGGTGTTCGTGCTGCAGCTGGTGGTGCAACGGCTGGGGGTCGTGATCGTTCACCATCGCGAATGCTTCGCCTGGCACAAGTGCCTGAAAGGTCGCGAAGATGGTCGGGTGCTTTTCGCGCGGCGCGATCGCCCGCACAGCCAGCTCCCGGCTCGTTCCCTGCCCCATCTCAGGACTCCTTCCGTATGAACAGTCGTACGGCGCCGCCCTCTTCGACCGTGTCCCACGTGTAGCCGCGCGACCGCAGCTGGGGCAGCAGGAATTGCGGGACCAGCTCGTTCACCTGCACCAGCGTCGCGCCCGCCGGCAACCGTTCCAGTTGCTCGAGCGTTCGGAGCAACGGCTCGGGCGGTTCCAGGCCGCGTACGTCGAGCACGACGACGTCGTCCACGGACATTGCGGTCACTCCGGGTGTTGCCGGTCCGGTCGCGGGGGCTGCTGCGGCCGTGGCGGGAAAGAACCAGACACCCCAGTCATCCGGCGCCAACTGCTCCGTCCAGTGATCGCGCCCCTGC
>VEPF01000414.1:2081-3306 GCA_012027055.1 Gemmatimonadota bacterium
CTGCCGTCTAAGCGCGTCCGTGATACCGCCGAAGGGCGCGCCGCCTGCCCGCAACTCGGCGCGCACATCGACTTCCACCACCCGCTCGGGCGCGAGCGCCGCGAGCACCCCTGGCATGGCTTCCTGCTTCAACGCTTTCCCTCCTGTATCAGACCCGGGTGCCAGCGCGGTTCCCAAACCAGGTGCAACCGCACGTCGTCGATCCCCGCCACCGTCAGCAGCGTCCGCCTGATGCCGTTCGTGATGTGTCGCTCCAGCGGACAACCCGGAGTGGTCAGCGTGTACCGCACGGTGGCCACGCCCGCGTCCAGCTCCAGACCGTAGACCAGCCCCAGCGTAACGATGTCCAGCCCCATTTCGCGGATCGATCACCGCGCGCAGTGCCTCCCAGGCGGCGCAGAACGAGGCCGAGGCCTCCCGCCCTTCGCTCATGACGGCTCCCTCCGGTACAGTTGCGCCATTTG
Source organism: Gemmatimonadota bacterium (assembly GCA_012027055.1). Classification (GTDB taxonomy): domain Bacteria; phylum Gemmatimonadota; class Gemmatimonadetes; order Longimicrobiales; family RSA9; genus VEPF01. Next base: position 2,546 of record VEPF01000414.1, read on the forward strand.
CCAGCCTTCCAGCAGCGACCCCGCGGCATAGGCCAGGGCGGCAGCCCGCGTGCCGATGGGGGTACCCGCGCCGATGCCGATGACGACTCCGAGCGCGCCCAGAGCGAGGAGCAAGCCAGCCACGTTCGCCTGCGTTGCCGAGAACAGGTCCGCGACCTATGGCGACGGCCGGCTGCCCGCCAGCGGCCCGAAGCGGTAATACCAGACCAGGAACGGCACGATCTTGTAGTAGTGTCCGGCCACGAACAGCGAGATCCCCAGCACCAGGCTGGAGACGTATCCCGTCCAGGCCACCGTCGCCCTGGCGCCGCCGGCCACGGCCAGGGGCGCCGGCAACAGGCCGAGGCCGAGCACTACCAGGCCCGCCGCGGCCAGGCGCAGGCCGGGATCCAGGCGCGGCCGATGCCGATGCCGGTAGAACTGCTGCGCCTGGAACAGGAACGCGGCCGTCCCGAATGCCAGCAGCAGGCCGGGCAGCCAGCGCGAGACCACGACCGGCCCATGATGCAGCAGCAACAGCGCCGCGCAGCCCAGCCCATCGCCTGCCACCGCCCAGCGGGACGGCCGCGCGTCGGTACCATGGCTCAGCAAGAACATCGGCAGCAGCTGGCGCGCTACCGCGATCATCACCAGCAGCACCCACCCGAACAGCGCCAGGTGCAGGTGCACCCCAAGCGCCAGAGCCCGGCTTTTCCCCAGCAATCCCGTCCCCAGGTTCACCGCCAGCGACGCCCCCAGCACCACGGTCTCCGCCAGAAAAC
>VEPF01000228.1 GCA_012027055.1 Gemmatimonadota bacterium
GCCGGGCTCGCCGGACGGGAAGGTCTGGAGGATGAGCGCCTCGGTGATGATCGGCGCCATGGCAGGCTCAGGGTCCGGTCATTTCGCGAAGCCGGCTCACCAGCGCCGCGCGCTCGTCCTGATACGCCTGGTCAGGAGTGCCGCCGTGCTTCAGGTCGAGGTCCGCGATCCGGACGAGCAGACGCCGGCGTTCCGACAGGCCGGGTTGGCTGCGCAGCATGAAGTAGCTCGCGAGTCCCAGCAAGATCACCGCCACGGCGAAGTATACGAGCCAGGATGTCCTGCCTGCCGGGCCGGTTCCCATGGCGGGGGTATTCGCCGCCGTGCCCGGCGCTGCGGGCGCGGTCCCCTCCAGCATGGCCGTGGCGGAGGTGCCGGGCATGCCCACCTGCAGCACGTGCTCGCCCTGGTCCAGCGGCGTCTGGAAGGGATCGCTGATGTAGAGCTCAGCGCGCCAGCGGGTTGCCACGAAGTAGACCGCCTCGCGGTTGCCGGCGCTGTCCACGGTGATGGCGAAGGTTCCCGCGCTGTCGGTGCGCGCCTGGCCGATGCTGGCACCGCTCGAACCGATCACGCGGTGCAGCAGCACCGCCTGATCGGGAACCGGCCGCCCGGCGGAATCGATCACATGCCCGCGCACCTGCGCCCGCTGGGCGCGCAGTCCGGCCGGGACGAGGCCGAACAGCAGCAGCACGAGCAACAGCGCCCGCTTCATGGCTGGAACCGTCCGAAGTCCTCAGGGTTCATGCGGCGCAGGTACTCGCGCAATTCCTCGGGCGTGAGCCCGGCCGCCGGCGGTTGCGCCTGCTCCTTGTCCGGGGCGGCAATGAAATCCTGCGGGTTATCACTGGCTTCTGCCACCTCGATGGAGGTGTTCTCCAGCAGGTCATCGGTGGTGTAGATGGAAGCCGACATCCGCAGCGCAATGGCGATGGAATCGGACGGTCGCGCATCGACGCTGATCAGCTCGCCCTGGCGCTGGATGATGAGCTCGGCGAAGTACGTGTTGTCGACTACCTTGGTGATCATCACCCGGTGCAGGGAGCCGCCCATGCCCATGATTACGGAGGCGAACAGATCGTGGGTGAGCGGGCGGGAGAACTTCATGCCGGCCAGCTCCATGGCGATCGCGCTCGCCTCCCCCGGACCGATCCAGATGGGCAATACCCGGGTGCCATCCAACTCCTGGAGGATGACCACCGGCGTGTTGGACGTGCGGTCCAGCCCGAGACTCTGAACCTTGACTTCGATCATCGACCAGGCCTTCCTGCGCCGGCGTACCCGCGGGCGGACGGGAGGTGCCACGTTAGCGGCTCAGCCATCGGCCGACAAGTTCCAGCGTCCTCCGAACACGGAGAGATCCAGCCAGCGCGAGATCCCGCGCGTCAGGATGGCGACCACTTCGTCGGGAGTGGGCGCGCGCAACGCTTCCGCCACCACTTCGCGGGCATCCGCGGCCGGGACGCTGCGCACCACTTTCTTGATCTCTGGCAGTGATCCCGGCGCGACGCTGAACGCGGTGATCCCCAGCCCGATGAGCAGGTACACCCCCAGCGGATTGCTGGCCAGTTCGCCGCACACGCTCACCTCGATGCCTGCATCGCGCCCCGCCTGCACGGTGCGCTGGATCAGGCGCAGCACGCTCGGATGGAAGGGTGTATAGAGGGGTGCCAGGCGCGCGTTGCCCCGGTCAACCGCCAGCGTGTACTGCGTCAGGTCGTTCGTGCCGATCGAGAAGAAGTCCGCGTACCGGGCGAGCTCGGCGGCCGTGAGCGCCGCGGCAGGCGTCTCCACCATGATGCCCACCTTGTACCCGGCATTGAACGGGATGCCTGCAGCCCGCAGGCTCGCCTCCTCCTCCTCGAGCAGCAGTCGCGTGCGCTGCACTTCCTGTACGTCGTTGATGAGCGGCAGCATGATGCGCAGATCACCGTGCGCGCTGGCGCGCAGCAACGCGCGCAGCTGGGCGCGGAACATGTCCGGCAGGTCGAGGCACACCCGGATCGCCCGCCAGCCGAGGAATGGGTTCTCCTCGGGGGGCATCTGCAGGAACAGCGGGAACTTGTCACCGCCCAGGTCGAAGGTACGGATGAAGATCGCGTCGTCGGGGAAGACCTCGGCGGCCTGCCGATAGCTCCGGTACTGCTCCTCCTCGCCGGGCGGGGTGTTGCGTCCCACCACGAAGAACTCGGTCCGGTACAGGCCGATGCCGCGCGCGCCATGGTCGCGCGCGTGCTGGGCCTCGCCGGGCAGGTCGATGTTGGCGCGCAGCTGCACCGGGAGATGGTCGGGAGTCACCGCCTCGAGATGCGCGAGCAGCAACAGTTCGTGCTCCCACTCCCGCAGTTTTACGTCCCGCTCGCGGTACAGCACGATCTCGTGCTCGGTCGGCTCGCCGATCACGCGGCCTTCGCGCCCATCCAGGATCAAGGGCTGGCCCGGCTCCACGTGGGCGGTGAGATCGCCCAGGCTGACCACGGACGGGATGTTCAGGGAGCGGGCCAGGATGGCGGAATGCGACGTCCGCGTCCCGCCGTCCGTGGCGATCCCCAGGATCGCGGCCGGATCGAGCTGCACGGTGACGGACGGCGTAAGATCCCGGGCGACGATGATGACCTGTTCCCCCGGCTGCTGCAGCGTGAAATCCGGATCGGGCAGGTCGAGCAACCGGCGGACCACCCGCACCTGCATGTCGAGCAGGTCGTTGAGCCGGTCCATCACCATCGGGTGCGCAGCCCGGGACCACTCGGAGTGGAACTCCAGCATCCGCAGCTCGAAAGCGCGCGCGGCCGAGAGGTGGTTGTCGCGAATGTAGGCTTCGGTGCCCCGGATCAGTTCGTCGTCCGCCAGCATCAGGATCTGCGGCTCGAAGATCTGCGCCTCGACGTAGCCCAGGCGCACTTCCGTCTGCTGCTGGATCTCCCGGATCCGCTCCTGTACCCAAAGCCGGGCTTGCCGGAAGCGCTCGCTCTCCGCCTCCACGGCATCCGGCGCGACGGTGACGTGCGGCACGCGGGGCGTTTCCCAGCGAACCACGAAGGCCGGACCGATCACGATGCCCGGGGCAGCCGGTATGCCATCTCTCACAATGCGCATGCCTATTCCTCCCCGAACCGTCCGTCGATCAAGGCCGTCAGATCCCGCACCGCGCCCTCGGCGTCGCTCCCGCACGCGCGGATGGTGATTTCGCTCCCGAATTCGGCCGCCAGCATCATCATGCCCATAATGCTCTTGCCGTTCACCTCGAGGTCCTGCTTGCGCACGAACACATCCGCCTGGAACCGGCTCGCATGCTTGACGA
>VEPF01000431.1 GCA_012027055.1 Gemmatimonadota bacterium
GCGTGCACTACCTCACGGCGTGGGTGGCGCTCATCGAGGTGGCGCGGCTACGGCCCGGCGAGCGCGTGCTGGTCACGGCCGCAGCCGGCGGCGTGGGCACGGCGGCAGTGCAGCTGGCCAGCCGCTACGGCTGCGAAGTCATCGCGATGGCGGGCAGCGATGAGAAGCTGGAGCGTGTGCGCAGCCTGGGTGCGGCCGAGGTCGTGAACTACCGGCGGCCGGGCTTCGCGCGCGCGCTCCGGGAAACGGCGGGCGCGCGGGGCGTGGACGTCGCACTCGAGGTGGTGGGCGGCGACGTCTTCCGCAGCACGTGGCCGGTGCTCGCACCGTTCGGACGGGTGGTGGTGGCCGGCTTCGCGAGCCTCCGGCTGCAGCGCTGGAACCCGCTCTCGTGGTGGCGCACGTGGCGTGACCTGCCGAAGGCTGACGTGCGCACTCTCGCCCCGGGCTCGCACGGGCTGCTCGCCACGCACCTGGGATACCTGCTGCCCGACCCGCCGCGCCTCACGCGCACCTGGCACGAGCTGGCGGCGTTCATCGAGCAGCACGGCATTCGACCGGTGATCGGCGCGACGTTCCCCTTCGAGCGCATCGCGGATGCGCACCTTGCGCTCGAGTCGCGGCAGAGCTTCGGGAAGATCGTGGTCCGCGTCTGAGGATCCAGCGCGCGGGGTCGATGGCGCGCGTGGTCGTGACGGCGAGCCCCCGCGGGTCCGCGGCAGCTCACCCGGGGGCGGCGGCGGGGGCGGTTTCGTAGATCGGCGGGTGACCACCATGTGCTGGTGCTGCTCTCGGGGAGCGCGGTGGCGTTGCCCGCGGCGGCGGACCGCATCGGTGGGATCGTGCACGCGTGGTACCCCGGCGAGGCGGGCGGTCGGGCCGTCGCGGACGTGCTGTTCGGCGACTACAACCCCGCGGACAGGCTGCCGGTCACGTTCTGCCGTTCCGTGGCGGATCTGCCGCCGTTCGAGGACTACCGGATGTGCAGGTGCTCGTGTCGCACCCGGACGCGACCTTCCGCACGCCGACGCGTGCGCTCGCGGCCTTCCGCGGTCGTCGCGCCCCACGCGCCCGGGCTCTTGGCTGGGCGCAACAGGAGTGACACATTGCCGGGGACGGGATCCGGATCACTTCACGCAAACCAGAGAGGACCGAAGCATGAGAGGGCGGACGCTGTTCGCGATTCCGGTGTTGCTCCTGAGTCTCGCAAGCGCGCTGCAGGCAGCGCCCGGGCGCGCGGCCCGGCCCGACGGCGTGGTGATGGCCGCGGACGAAGAGCAGACGGTGACGGTCACGATCGTGCGGATCGACCTGACCACCAGGACCGTGGTGCTCAAGGACCAGACCGGAAAGACCTACACCTTCACGTTGCCGGCCGGGTCGAGCATCGACCTGAGCAAGTACAAGGTGGGTCAGACTGCAACCGCCACGATCTCGACCACCGTAACCACCGACAAGGTGACCCGGGCGCGCATCTCGAAGATGCAGTTGATGAAACTGCAATAGCCGGCCGCCGGCGATACCGGCGGCGATCCCCCCGCTCGAAGGCACGGCCGTGATCAGATACCGCGTTGCGCTGTTGCTGGTCACGGCCGCCGCGCTGCCCGGCTGCGCGCGCACCATCAACCTGGAAGACCCCGCCGGCCCGCGGTTCGGCACCGCCGGACGGACCGAGCGTACCGCCCTCGCCGACTCGACGCCCGGGCAGATCACGGTCGTCACCTTCAACGTCATGTACGGCCGCGCCATCGACCGGGCCATCGAGGTGTTGCGCACGCCCCCGCTGCGCGGCGCCGACATCATCAGCCTGCAGGAGGTCAATGCCGCGGGCGTGGCGCGGATCGCGCGCGCCCTGGAAATGGAGTACGTCTACTACCCGGCCGCCATCCACCCGGTGGAGGACACCGAGTTCGGCGCGGCGCTGCTCTCCGCGTGGCCGATCGAGCGGGACTGGAAGCTGATCCTGCCGCACCGGAGCTTCCCACGCCGGCAGCAGCGGGGCGCCAGCGCGGCGGTGCTGCGGCTGGGCGAGATGAGGGTGCGGGTGTACGCGGTGCACGCGGAACTGGGCACCGGCATCACTCCCTGGCAGCGCGAGGACCAGGCGAACCGGCTCGTGTGCGACGCCTGGAACGCGTCGGAGCCCGTGGTGATTGCTGGCGACTTCAACGGTTCGGACGTGGTCCTGCCCATGAACGGGGCCGGCTACGGCTGGGCGAACCGAGATGCCGGCCCGAGCGCGCTGTTCCTGCATCTCGACCACATCTTCGTGCGCGGTCTCGAACCCGCGTCGAGCGGCACCGTGGCGTACGTGCACGGCGCCAGCGATCACCGGCCGGTCTGGGCGACGCTCCGCCTTCAGGCCGCCGGCGCACCCGCGGCCGCGCCGGTGAAACCTCGGGTCTGCTCGTAGAGCACGCGGCCTTCCGCGAGCGCGGAGCAGTAGACCAGGTATGGCGAGCGACCGCAGCGCTCGAGCTCCACGGGCGTAGCCACCCGGATGGCGACCGGTATCGGCAGCTCGTACACGGCGTCGGTCAGCTCGTCGTAGTCGAACGGCTCCTGCTTGACTACCAGGACGTCCAGGTCGCTGTATTCGTGCATGGTCCCGCGCGCGGCGGAGCCGAAAGGGATGATCCGGTCGGGGCGCGCAACGCGGACCACCCGACTCACGAGCGGAGGACGCTCCGGCTTCACGCCGCCGGCGCACCCGCGGCAGCGTGGGGACCCATCGGTTCCGGGCGGAGCACGGTCGTGCGCACGCGTCCCGGTCGCGCGAGCAGTCGCGTCGGGATTACCTTGCATACTTCGTTTCCTACTGCCCAAGGTGAATCCAAGGGGACCGGCCATGAACGTTGCCGACTACGCCAACTACTTCAACCTGCAGCCCGACCGCGACGGTCGCTTCGGCAAGTACGGCGGCGCCTACCTGCCGCCGGAGCTCGAGTCGATCATGGCCGAGATCCGGGACGCGTACAACACCATCTCGCGCTCGGCGAAGTTCATTGCCGAGCTTCGGGCGATCCGGAAGCACTACCAGGGCCGGCCGACGCCCGTCTACCACGCGGAGCGGCTCAGCCGGAAGCTCGGGGCGGCGCAGATCTACCTGAAGCGGGAGGACCTGAACCACACGGGCGCCCACAAGCTCAATCACTGCATGGGCGAGGGGTTGCTGGCGACGTACCTGGGCAAGAAGAAGCTGATCGCGGAGCCGGGCGCGGAGCAGCACGGCGTCGCCCTGGCGCCCGCGGCGGCGTACATCGAGCTCGAGTGCGAG
>VEPF01000398.1 GCA_012027055.1 Gemmatimonadota bacterium
ACGCCCATGTACCTGCTGGCGCGCCGGATCCGCGCCATGGGCATCTAGATGGTGCTTACCGGCGAGGGTGCGGACGAGGTGTTCGGCGGCTACCTGTATTTCCATCGAGCGCCGGACGCGCGCGCCTTCCACGAAGAGACGGTGCGCAAGCTGGACCGGTTGCACCTGTACGACTGTCTGCGCGCCAACAAGGCGATGGCGGCGGGGGGCGTGGAGGCGAGGGTGCCGTTCCTGGACCGGGAGTTCCTCGCCGTGGCCATGGCCATCGATCCAGCGGCCAAGATGGCCGGCCACGGCCGCATCGAGAAGCGGGTGTTACGGGAGGCGTTCAGCGAGCTGCTGCCGCGCGAGATCGCGTGGCGCCAGAAGGAGCAGTTCTCGGACGGCGTGGGTTACGGCTGGATCGACGCGCTGCGCGCGCACGCGGAAGCGCAGGTGAGCGACCGGCAGATGGCGAGCGCACCCTTCCGGTACCCGTACAACACCCCGACCACCAGGGAGGCCTACCTGTACCGGAGCAGCTTCGCGCAGCAGTTCCCGCTGGAGTGCTGCGCCGAGTGCGTGCCGGGCGGGCCATCGGTGGCGTGCAGCACGCCGGAAGCGCTGGCGTGGGACACGTCGCTCTCGGCGGTCACCGACCCGTCCGGCCGGGCCGTGCGGGGCGTGCACGTGGCGGCATACTGACGTCGGGCAGCTTCCCGGCCCGCCGGGCCGCGTCGGTCGACACGGCGGGGGCCCGCGTGCACGGCCTACCGCAGGCGCGCAACGCCCGGCCCGCCGTACGGATAGAACTGCTTCAGGTCCACGTGCCGGTACGGCAGTGCGTCCAGGAACGTGGTGCCCACGTACGGTCCCGGCGCTTCCACCACCACGACGGTCTTCGCGAAGCCGGTCTCGTCGAAGCCGCCCCGGAAGTGCACGCGTGATTTGACGACGAAGACGTCGTATGCCGCCGGGTCCACGGGACCGAAGCGGAAGGACCCGGGCGCGGTGATCTGCGTGTAGGCGGGGACCAGGATCACCAGGTTGCCGCGCCCGAAGGAGACCGCGGCGGTGTAGTCGTAGCCCGCCCACGGGCCCACGTACGCGACCGTGCCGCGGACGGGGAACGGCGCGCCGCCCGATTCCGTGGTGCCGCCGATGGCAGCATCGAACGGATCGCCGGCTTTCGCTCCGGCGGCGCGCATGTGCTCGAGCGTGGCCGGCGAGGTGATGGCGCCGTACAGGACCTTGCCGATCCCGGCCGCCTCGAAGGCGCGCAGGATGTGCGTGGCATCGCCGGGACGGTCGGAGTGATCGCCGACTGCCACCGGCACCTGCCTGGCTGCGATCGCGGCCTTCACCAGCTGCGCGGCCTCGGCCGGTTGCGGGAGCTTGCCGCTGGCGAAGCGCTCGCGCACCCGCCAGATGTAGGCGCTCATGTCATCGGCGATGGCGTCGGCGAGCGCCTGGTCGCCGTTGGTCATGACCTCGACCGTGGTGCCCGCGTCCGGCACGTCCGTCCAGGGGAAGCCGTAGAACACGCTCACGAACGCGTCCGGCTCCCGCGCCTCCCAGCGCTTGGCGCGCTCCATGATGTCGAGCGATGGCGATGCGCCGGTCCACTGGTAGACGGTGGGCGTGATGATGCCGGGCCGGCGGGTGGCCGTGGTCGGCCGGTAGGTGCCGCTCATGGTCCGGTGCAGCGCGCGCGCGGCCCGCTCGCCCTGCTCGCCGTCATCGTAGTGCGGGTAGTACTTGGTGACGAACGAGAAGTCGGCGTAGCGCAGGAACTGCTCGTCCTCGTTGCCGTGCAGGTCGAAGGTGGCGGCGATGGGGACGCCGGGTCCCACCAGCGCGCGGAAGCGGCGCGCGATCTCGGCCTCGGGACGGGGCACGTCGCGCACGCCCATCGCGCCGTGCAGCGCGAGGTAGACGCCGTCCACGGGCAGCTGCGCGCGCAGCTCCGCGAGCATGATGCCCAGGAAGTGCTCGAAGGTCTCCTGCGTGATCCAGCTGCGCGATGATCCGCCGAACACCTCGTCCGGCGAGGTGAGGCCGATGAGCTGCATGTCGCCGTAATCGTTCGCCTGGCGCACGAAGCCGCGGATGTAGCCATCGGAGCGGAAGAGCGCTTCGCCGGAGACGGGCGGGCCGAGCCGGGTCCAGTCCGCGACCGTGACATCGCCGCCCGGGCAGAACGTGCAGGTCTCGTGCTGCAGCTTCAGCACCGCGACGCGGAACGGCCGGCGGGCGGCCGCGGCCGGGGAGTTGCCGACGGTCACCACGCGGCCGACGCCGAGCGGGACGAAGTCGCTGCCCCAGGCGGCGGCAAACTTCGCGATGGCCCGCTGGCCGGTGCAGTGCGTGGCGCCCACCCTGCGCACGCCCAGGCGGCGGAACTCGGCGATGATGGCGTCCACCTGCTGGTCGGTCCGGTCGAGCAGGTGGAAGCCGCCCAGCACGAGGTAGACGGGCTGGTGGAACAGGTCCACCGCGCGCTGCACGATGGCCGTGATGCCCTGGTGCGCGCACCCGGTGATGATCACGAGGCCGCTGTCCGTCGGGATGATGAGCGACTGCTCGGGAATGCCCACGGCCGGGTCCGACATCTCGCCGGTGGTGAACACGCCCGGGATCAGCTCCTGGCGCGGGCCGACGTCACGCAGCGGGAAGCTGCCGCCGAACTGCTCGCGGAAAGCGGCGGGAAACCCGGGGAGCGTGAAAAGGGGGACGCGCAGACCGCGCCTGGCGAGGCCGGGCAGGCCGCCGGCGTGGTCGCCGTGCGCGTGGGAGAGCGCGATGGCTTCGATGGCGGGCAGCGCAATGTGCAGCGAGTCGACGTTGGGCAGCAGCGTATCCGGCGCACCGCCCGCATCGAGCAGCAGCGTGTGCCCGCCTCGCTCGATCAGGGCGGAGAAGCCCCAGGCGGGGCGCAGGCGCGGGTCGGCGACGGTGTTGTCGTAGAGCACCGTGATGCGGAGGCCGCGAACCGTGTCGGATGGAAGCGTGGCGGCCGCGGGCCGGGCAGGGGCGGCCGCGGCCGCGAGCGCCAGCAACAGGGCGCAGAGCAGATCGAGCATGATTACCTCCCGAGCGGCCTCGGGACCGGGCGTTTACCGAGGCCCGATGCGTGCCACCAGCCGCTGCATGCGCGGGTCCGCGCGCAGCGGATCGTAGAGCGGATCGATGGCCAGGTCGATCAGGTACGGCTCGCGGATGGCGAGCGCCCGCTCCAGCAGCCGGAAGACCTCGTCCGTCCGGCCGAGCG
>VEPF01000143.1:0-7547 GCA_012027055.1 Gemmatimonadota bacterium
GCCGGTGGCGGGGGCGCAGCGGGGCGGGAGGAGGTGAGCGGGGCGCATGCCGCCGCGAGCAGCAGGCAGGCGGCGAGCGGGTACGGCCGCAGGGCACGAAAGGCGGACATGGCCAGTCGCTCGGTTGGTGCCGGGTTCACCCCGTGCGGGGTGGCGGTAATGTCGTTCCCGCACCGGGCGCGCCGCCAGCCGGGCGCGCGCTACTGGCGAGCGTCCTTGGCCCGCCTCCCGCCGAAGCGCCGCTGCAGCTCGTCATCCCAGCAGTCGGCCGCGAACAGCACGCCCCACACGGCGGTCTCGAGCTCGCACTTGTCGAGCTGGTCGCCCAGCAACGTGTGGGTCATCATCAGGAATACCGTGCCGGGCTCGTGGCGGTCGTCGTGCACTTCGATGTGCCCGAACGGCTTGGACCGGCCCTCCCGGGCCACCCACTCGTACAGCGCCGGCGTGGGCCGTACCCCCTGCAGCACCAGCGCTTCCACCACCACCACCGTCTGCGCGGCGCCCTCCGGATCCGGGAGCCAGTCGCGGACCGTGATCCGTACCCGGGTGCTGGCATCGGTGAAATCCACGCAGTACGCGTCCGCGGACGGTGCGATCCGCAGCCCCATGCCATCGGTGAGGAGCTGCTTCACCTTGCCCCGGGTCAGCTCGACAGTAGCCATATCGACCCCCTTGCGACCTTCCATACGGATTCGATGGCCGCAGGTTCCGCCGGGTTGCCGAACGCGCCGCGCCCAGGGACCAGAAGCGTTTCCGGAGGGGCGGACTACCTGCTCACGCCGAAGGCCCACACCGTCCGGCTGCGGTACTCGGTGCCCGGCCGCAGCAGCGTCGATGGGAACTGCGGGCGGTTGGGGGAGTCCGGGAAGTGCTGGGTCTCCAGGCAGAAGCCGTAGCGGCGCTGGAAGGCACGTCCGCCCGTCCCCACCGCCGAGCCGTTCAGCGAGTTGCCGCTGAAGAACTGGAGGCCCGGCTCGGTCGTGTAGATGTCGAGCGTCCGGCCGCTCTCCGGCTCGAGCACGTGCGCCGCGTGCGCCAGCTCCGCACCGCTCCGGTCCAGCACGAAGTTGTGATCGTAGCCGTTGCTCTGCCGGAGCTGCGGGAACTGCTCCTCGATGCGCGCTCCGATCCGCGCGGGCACGCGGAAGTCGAACGGCGTCCCCGCCACGGGCGCGATCTCCCCCGTGGGGATCAGCGTGCGATCCACGGGCGTGTACGCGGACGCGTGGATGGTCAGCACGTGATCCAGCACGTCCCGGCGCGCCCCGGCCAGGTTGAAGAAGGAGTGGTTGGTGAGGTTCACGGGCGTGGGCGCATCCGTGCTGGCGCGGTAGTCGATCGCCAGGCGATCGTCCGGGGTGAGCGTGTACGTCACGGTCACCTGCAGGTTGCCGGGATAGCCCTCCTCGCCGTCGGCGCTGGTGTACGCGAGCGCCACGCCCGCGCTGTCGCCCGTGCGGAAGGGACGCGCCTGCCACAGCACCTTGTCGAAACCCCGCACCCCGCCATGCAGGTGGTTGGGACCGTTGTTGCGCGCCAGCTGGTACCGGCGGCCGTCGATCTCGAACGCCCCGTTCGCGATGCGGTTGCCGTAGCGGCCCACCACCACCCCGAAGTACCGGGGCGCGCGCACGTACGGCGCCAGGCTGTCGAAGCCCAGGACCACCTCCTCCACCGCGCCGGTGCGGGCGGGCACCCTGAGCGAGCTGATGGTGGCGCCGTAGTCGAGCACCCGCACGCTCACGCCGTGCCGGTTCGTCAGGGTGAAGGCGTGCACCGCGCGTCCGTCGGGCAACGTGCCGAAGGGAACCGGGTCGGCCGCCACCACCACGGCCGCGGGCTGTGGCCCGGCGCCGGTGTGCGCGGAGGCGCAACCGAAGGAAGCGGCCACGCTCAATGCCAGCGCCAGCGCCGGCTGGCAGATCGTGCGACGTCGCATGTCCATCATCCCGGTTCGAGTACTGTCTCCGGGGCAAGATAGCGGCTTCCCCACCCCTTCGGACCGGGCCGGCCCGTGCAGCGGCACCCTGCCACCCGCCCGGATGCTGGACCGGCCCGCCCGCCGCGCGCACGCGGGAGCGCGCCTCCAGCTGCTCCGCGGCCTCCAGGACCCTCCCCGCCTGCTCGAGGCGGCCTACGACGTCACCGCGGCCGCGCTCCGGCGGGTCCGCCGCCTGCTCGTGCCGGGGAGCGGCGCGGCGCGTTTCGTCGCCTGGACGGAACGCGTGGGCAAGGGTGCCATCTTCGATTGCCGGATGTGCGGCCAGTGCGTGCTCCACGCGACCGGCATGACCTGCCCCATGACCTGCCCCAAGCAGCTCCGCAACGGCCCCTGCGGCGGCGTGCGTGCGGACGGGCACTGCGAGGTGCACCCGGAGCGGTGCTGCGTCTGGGTGCAGGCCTGGGACCGCTCGCGGCGGATGCGCGCCTGCGGCGAGGACGTCCGGCAGATCCTGCCGCCGCTCAACCACAGCCTGCACGACACCTCCGCGTGGGTGAACGACCTGCACCGCCAGGAGCTGCTGGCGCCCCGGGCATGGCCCCGCTGAAGTCCGGCTCGCGCCTCGAGCACGTCCTGCGCTCCGGCCGCTTCGCGGTCACTGCCGAGCTCAATCCGCCCGACAGCGCGGACCCGCAATCGGTGTACGAGCGCGCCCTGGTGCTCTCCGAGGTCTGCGACGCGATCAACGCCACCGACGCTTCGGGCGCCAACGTGCACATGTCGAGCGTGGGCGTGTGCGCGCTGCTCACGCGCGCCGGCTACGAGCCGGTCATGCAGGTGTCCTGCCGGGACCGGAACCGTATCGCCATCCAGGGCGACCTGCTGGGCGCGGCCGCCATGGGGGTGCGCAACGTGCTCTGCATTACCGGGGATGGCGTGCAGGCGGGCGACCAGCCGGATGCGAAGCCGGTCTTCGACCTGGACTCCGTCACCCTCCTGCGCACCGCCCGGCTGCTCGGCGAGGAGGGCCGGTTCCTGAGCGGCCGGCAGCTGGACGTGCCGCCCCGCTTCTTCCTCGGGGCGGCCGACAACCCGTTCGCGCCGCCCTTCGAGTTCCGGCCGCTGCGGCTCGCCAAGAAGGTCGAGGCCGGCGCCGACTTCATCCAGACGCAATATTGCTTCGACGTCCCCCGTCTCGCCGAGTACCTGCGCGCGGTGCGCGATCTCGGCCTCCACGAGCGCGTCTTCATCCTGGTGGGCGTGGGCCCGCTCCGGTCCGCGCGCGCGGCCGAGTGGATCCGCACGCACGTCCCCGGCGTGGTCATCCCCGACGCGATCATCCGCCGGCTCGCGGGCGTGCCCGCGGCGAGGCAGCAGGAGGAAGGCAAGGACATCTGCGTCGAGATCGTCCGGCAGGTGCGGGAGCTCGAGGGTGTGAGCGGCGTGCACGTCATGGCCTTTCGCCAGGAGCAGCTGGTGGCCCGCATCATCGAGGAGGCCGGACTGCTGCCGCGCCAGCCGCAGAAGCGCTGAGCGCAGACGACGTCGTCGCCGGCTCCGTCACCGGCGAAAAACGATCGGGGACCGCCCATGGACACCATCCTCACTTCGCCCACGTGCACGGTGCGCATCGGTCCCGGGCGGCCGTTCGTGATGATCGGCGAGCGCATCAATCCCACGGGCCGCCGACTGCTCGCGGAGGAGATGGCGGCCGGCAACTTCGACCGGGTGGTCGCGGATGCCATCGCCCAGGTCGCGGCCGGCGCGCAGGTGCTGGACGTGAACGCCGGGATCCCGCTGGCGGATGAGCCCGCCATCCTGGCGGAGGCGATCCGGCGGGTGCAGCAGGTGGTGCCGGTGCCGCTCAGCATCGATTCGTCCGTGGTCGACGCGCTCGCGGCGGGATTGCAGGCCTGCCGCGGCAAGGCGCTGGTCAACTCGGTCACCGGCGAGGACGCGCGCCTGGAGGCGGTGCTGCCGCTGGTGCGGGAGTACGGCGCCGCGGTGATCGGCATCACCAACGATGACAGCGGCATCTCCGAGGACCCGGACGAGCGCTTCCGGGTCGCGCAGAAGATCATCGCGCGCGCCGAGTCGTTCGGCATCCCGCGCGAAGACGTGCTCATCGACCCGCTCACCATGCCCATCGGCGCCGTGCCCACCGCGGGCACCAGCCTGTTCGCGCTCGTCCGCCGCGTGCGCGCGGAGTTGGGCGTGAACACCGTGTGCGGCGCCTCCAACGTCTCGTTCGGGCTGCCCGACCGCGCCGCCCTGAACGCGGCCTTCCTGCCCATGGCCATCGCCGCCGGCCTGACCGCCGCGATCACCAACCCGCTGCAGGAGTCGCTCCGCAAGGCCATCCTGGCCGCGGACGTGTTCATGGGGGTGGACGAGAACTGCCTGGCCTGGCTGGCGGCCCACCGCGCCCGCGCGGGCGCCTGAAGCGCGCCCGGACCGCGCGCGCCCGGAGACTGGCATCCGCTCCGCCCGGACCGCAAAGTAAAGGCGCCGCACCGCCTCGCGGACCGTCATCCGGGGGTTGGTCCGGTCCGGTGTCCATGCCAACGAAAGGCAGTCCCATGTCCGGTCACCTGCCCGTCGATCCCGACGGCCTGCGCGAGTTCTCGGTAGTCTTCACGGAGCGCTCGCTCAACCACATGTCGCAGCGGTTCCAGCGCGTCATGCGGGAGATCTCCGCGACCCTCCGGGAGACCTACCACGCGGCCGCCGTCGCGGTCGTGCCGGGCGGGGGGACCTATGGCATGGAAGCCATCGCGCGCCAGTTCGCGGGCGGCCGGAAGTGCCTGGTGATCCGGAACGGCTTTTTCAGCTTCCGCTGGAGCCAGATCTTCGAGGCCGGTCAGATCCCCCGCGAGACCATCGTGCTCAAGGCCGCGCCCATCGCGCCCGGGCCTCGTCAGCCCTGGGCGCCGCCCGCGCTCGCCGATGTCCTGGCCATCATCCGCGGCGAGCAGCCCGACCTGGTGTTCGCGGCGCACGTCGACACCGCATCCGGCCTGATCCTCCCCCGGGAATACGTGCGCGCCATCGGCGAGGCGGTGCACGAGCACGGCGGCATGTTCGTGCTCGACTGCGTCGCCTCCGGCACCGTCTGGGTGGACATGCCGGAGTGCGCGGTGGACGTGCTGCTCAGTGCGCCCCAGAAGGGCTGGAGCGCATCGCCGTGCGCCGCGCTGGTGCTGCTCGGGGAGGCCGCGGCCGAGCGCATCCAGCAGACCCGCAGCAGCAGCTTCGCCTGCGACCTGCACCGCTGGCTGCAGATCATGCAGGCGTACGAGAAGGGCGGCCACGCCTACCACGCCACCATGCCCACCGACGCGCTCGTGCGCTTCTGCGAGAGCATGCACGAGACCGTGGCGTTCGGCCTGGAGGAGGCCGAGCGGAAGCAGTGGGAGCTGGGCCGGCGGGTGCGGGCGCTGCTCGCCGCGCGCGGGCTCCCGAGCGTCGCGGCGCCCGGATTCGAGGCCCCGGGCGTCGTCGTCAGCTACACGGACGACCCGCTCATCCAGAACGGGAAGCGCTTCGCGGAGGTGGGCCTGCAGGTGGCCGCGGGCGTGCCGCTGATGTGCGACGAGCCCGCCGACTACCGCAGCTTCCGGATCGGCCTGTTCGGGCTCGACAAGTGGCGGGACGTGGACGGTACGGTGGCCGCCCTGGCGCGCGCGCTCGCTGCCGTGGTGCCCGAGCCCGCAGCGCCCGGCGCTCCCTGAGGCCGGGCGCGCTCCGCGCTACTTCCCGCGCAGGGTGAGCGAGGCGTAGGGCGCGAACGGCATCTGGTCCACGCGCCGGCGGGCGAACAGGTCGTAGTAGAACATGTTGCGCCGGTCGTAGACGTTGATCACGCCCGCCTGCGCCTGCAGCCTGCCCAGCGCGAGGTCCCACGAGCGCTCGAGCGACAGGTCCAGCCGGTGCATGACCGGCAGCCGGCCCGTGAACGGACGGTCGAGCAGCAGCCGCGTGGTGCCAGGGGCGACGTGCACGTCACCGAGGCCGAGGGCGTAGTCGAACCCCTCGTCGAAGCCCAGCGGCCTGGTGAACGGCAGCCCGGTGCCCAGCTGCCACCGGCCCGCCGCCTTGAAGCTGCCGAACTGGAAGCTGCCCAGCGCGTTCACCTGGTGGCGCCGGTCGTGCGGCGGATGGTAGCGCTGCACCGGCTCGCCGAACCACGTGCTGAACTCGGCCTGCGTCGCCTGGTACTGGGTCCAGCTGTAGCCGTACCCGACGAAACCGTAGAAGCGGGGCGTGGCGTACTCCAGCCGGGTATCGACGCCGTACACCCGCCCATCGGCACGGCCCAGCTGCGTGGTGAACTGCGCCACCCCTCGCCACACCGGCACCGGCACATCCCGCAGCCGCTTGTAGTATCCCTCCACCGACCAGCGCAGCCGGTCCGTCAGCGCCTGCTGCCCGCCGATCATGCCGTGCAGCGCTTCCAGTGGCAGCTCGTCCGGGGGACTCATCCAGGCCGTGAACACCGAGCTGACATCCCGCATGTCGCTCGTGCCCACCAGGTCCTGCCGGTAGAGACCGAACGCGCCCTGCAGCCTGGTGCGCGCGTCCGCCCACGGCTGATAGCTGGCGCGGATGCGGGGCTCCAGGCTCGCGCGCGGCGACGCCGTGAACACCATGCCCGGCCGGACCTCCAGACCGCCCGTGGTCAGCGCCGTTTCCGCGTATGCGCTCGCGCCGAAGATCGCGTCGTCCCCGGCCTGGATGCCGTACAGCTCGGACAGGTCGTAATCCATCAGCTCCAGGTACGTGTGATAGCCGGCGTACACCGGCACCGAGCCGACCATGCCGGTGGCGTGCGCATCGTGCTGCATCCGCCCGATGCTCGAGCGGAACCGGGAAGTCCCGCGGCTGATCGCGCTGCTGCTGGTGTGCGAGTAGCTGAAGTTCGCCTCCAGCAGGTTCAGCACGCGTTTGAGCTGGGTGATGCAGCGCACGCCCCCGAGCACGTTCTCCCACGAGACCTGCGACTGGCGCTCCTCGGGATCCAGCCGGCCGCGGTCGGCGGTGTGCAGGGCCAGGAAGGAGCAGCCCTCGTTGTCGCCGTTGGTCGTCGTCATCTTGACCAGCTGGCTCTGGAACGAGAGCGGCTGGGTGGTGCCGAGCAGCGTCCCGCTGGTCTGCACGACCAGCGACAGGCGTACCGATGCGATCCAGGAGACTCCCGTGCCCAGCGGGCCTTCTACCAGCGCCTCCGCGATGAACGGGCTGGCCGAAGCGACCGCCTTGTATTGCGTCGGGTTGCCATCACGCATGCGCACGTCGAGCACCGATGAGGTGCGGCCGCTGTAGCGCGCGCCGAACCCGCCCGCATAGAAGTCCGCGCTCGAGACCAGGTCCTCGGGGAACACCGAGAAGAAGCCGAGGATGTGGAAGGGCTGGTAGATCGGGATCCCATCGACCAGCACCAGGTTCTCTGCGGGCGTGCCGCCCCGCACGAAGATCTGGCCGCCGCGGTCACTGGTGGTGGTCACCCCCGGCAGCGTCTGGATGTAGGTGGCCAGGTCTCCGGTCCCGGCCGGGATCGGGGCCAGCCGGATGTCCGCCGGCGTCACCCGCTGCCGCTCCTGCT
>VEPF01000143.1:7557-17594 GCA_012027055.1 Gemmatimonadota bacterium
CGCGGCGCCCTTCGCGGCCGGCACCGTGATGCCCTGCACCGCCACCGCGCGGGTCTCCAGCCGGAAGCTCGCGATCATCCGCTCGCCGGGCACGAAGACCACCGGCTGCTCCCGGTCCGTGTAGCCGATCAGCTCCACGCGCAGCGTGTACGGGCCCGGCGTGATGTTGCCGATCTGGTAGAACCCGTTCCGGTCCGTGAACGCGCCGTGCACTCGCTCCGCGCCGGCATGCAGCGTCACCCCCACACCCTCGAGCGCGCCCCCGGTGCCCGCCGCGGTGACGATACCCTGGAGCGACGCCTGCTGCGCCGCGGCCGCGCCGGGCATGCAGCCCAGGGCGGCGCTGAGCGCGAGGACGGCAAGACGGTACGCGTTCACGTCGGATCCATCCAGCATTCGCTGTTCTGGCGGAACCCCACCACCCGCTGCGCCCGCTCCCCCGGCGTGAACTGGATGGTGTCCGTCGGCGAGGCGTACATGTCGATCGGGCCGAAAGGCGGGTTCGGGCGAGTGGGCGAGCGGCCCTTCAGGATGTAGCGGATGCCGGGCTCCAGCGCCCCGATCGTGAACTCGCCCGACCGGTTGGTCAGGGTCGTCCGGACCTTGCGATGCGTCGGGTTCGGGTTCAGCTCGGTGCGCTGCACCCGCACCGAATCGATCGGTCCCTTGCCGCAGCGGACTTCCTGCACGGTGCCGGTCAGCGTCGCCGAGTTCCCGCCATAGCTCAGCTTGCACAGCCGCGGCAGCGGCGTCGGTCCCGTGAACTCGCAGTTCTCGTACGGCACCGTCTTGGTCAGCACCCCGCCCACGAACCCCACCGAGTGCGAGATGTTGGACGGCCGGTCCGGCACCGCGATGCCCCAGGTCTCACCGACCGACGGCCACTCGCCCGCCGCGCCCGCCAGCCACAGCTCCCGCTTCTCCAGCACCAGCTGGCCGCACCCCGAGCGCGCCTGCACCGTGGTCTTCCGCACCGCGATGGTGTGACTGTCGACATAGGCCGGCGGAGCCGTGAACGACACCCGGGCAGACGTAGACCCGCAGAGGTCCCAGAAGGATGACGTCGCCGCCACGAAAGGCAGGTTGCGAATCCCGGCGACGCGCAGCGAGTCCCGGCCGTCCGCACTGATCCAGACTTCGCCACAGAAGTCGTTCGGGATCGCGACGGTCGCATCCGCTGTCTCCTCCCCGGGCTGCTTCACCGACAACCGGTACGCTGCTCCCGCAGCGATCCGCTCGGTCGTCCAGAAGTTGTGCAGGTAGGCGCCCTCGGACTCGACGTCGGGGTTCAGCCGGTAGGTGAAGAGCGAGTCCCGCAGGGTGGTCAGCCGGCCCGTGCCCAGCTGTTCCAGGGTGACCGTGGTGCCGAAGGAATCCGGCGCCGTCGGCACCAGCGGACGGATCGGCATCACCCGGATCCACTGCGTGTCCGCCGAGGCGTCCAGGTAGCCGAATACCGAGTAGCGCAGCTCGGTGGGGGCGATCGGCGAGAAGCCGTCGTCGCACCCCGCCGCCCACAGCAGGGCGAGCGCTCCCGCCAGCCGCCGCAGCCCGGCCCCGCGGCGACCCGCGGCGCTGCGGCCGGAGGAGTCCTGGAGCCGGCGCGGGTTCCGCGGGCTCGGGCACGCGCCATCGCGCGCCACCGCATTGGCAGGCATGTTGCACCAATCGGGCCGGGCCGCTTCGGCCGGGCAAGGGTTCGGGGCGCTCGATCCTGGCCACTTTCCCCACCGGACTTGGCCACCGGCCACGACTCCCTGTACGTTGCCATTGGGCCCGCCCTTCTCCAACCAGGACCGCGTATGCCCACGCGTCGCGCTTTTCTCGGACACCTGCTCGCGGGCGCCGCCGCCGCCCGCCCCGCACTCGCCAACGACTGGCAACGGATCGTTCACGATGCCGCGCGCTTCGGGGACCGGCGCGCGCCGGCCGGGGTCGCGGCGGACGAGGACTTCTGGGCGGAGATCCAGCGCGCGTTCACGCTGGACCGGACGCTCATCAACCTGAACAACGGCGGCGTGAGCCCATCGCCGCGCGTGGTGCAGGAGGCCATGGCGCGTTACCTGGCGCTCTCCAACCAGGCGCCCGTCTACACCATGTGGAACCTGCTGGAGCCGCAGGTCGAGAGCGTGCGCCGGGAGCTGGCCAGGGAGTTCGGCTGCGACCCGGAGGAGCTGGCCATCACGCGCAACGCCTCCGAGAGCCTGGAGACCTGCCAGCTGGGTCTGCCGCTGGAGCGCGGGGACGAGGTGCTGACCACCAATCAGGACTACCCGCGCATGCTGACCACCTGGGAACAGCGGGCGAGGCGCGAGGGGATCGTGGTGAAGCAGCTCTCCTTCCCGGTGCCGGCGCCCTCCCAGCAGTTCCTGGTCGACCTGTTCGCGCGTAACATCGGTCCGCGCACCCGGGTCATCCACTGCTGCCACATCACCAATCTCACCGGCCAGATCTTCCCGATCCGCGAGCTCATGGCCCTGGCCCGGCCGCGCGGCATCGAGGTCATCGTCGATGGCGCGCACGCGTTCGCGCACTTCCCGTTCACGCGCGACCAGCTCGATTGCGATTTCTACGGCTGCAGCCTCCACAAGTGGCTGCTCGCCCCGCACGGCACCGGCCTCCTGTACGTGCGCCGCGAGAAGATCGAGCGGGTGTGGCCGCTCATGGCCGCGCCGGAATCGATGCGGGCCAACATCCGGAAGTTCGAGGAGATCGGCACCCACCCGGCGGCCAATCACAACGCCATCGCCGAGGCGCTCGAGTTCCACCGCGGCATCGGCGCCGAGCGCAAGCTCGCACGCCTGGTGTACCTGCGCGACCACTGGATGGACGCGCTCGCACCGGACCCGCGCATCCGCATCCTGACCGCGCGCGATCCGGCCCAATCGGCCGGGCTGGCCCTGGTGGACGTGGCGGGCTACGAGCCCGGGCAGCTCACCGAGTACCTCTGGCAGCGCCACCGCATTATCGTGACGCCCATCGTGCACCCGGAGTTCCGCGGACTCCGCATCACGCCCAACGTGTACACCACGCTCCGCGAGCTGGACGTCTTCGTGGCTGCCCTGCGCGGGGTGCTCAAGAACGGGCTGAAGGCGTAGCGGGGCGCGCCGATGCTGACTTCCCGGGGCACGGTCGCGGGCAGACACCCGCTTGCTGCCGGCCGCCGGCCTGCCTCGAGTCCGGTGGGGACGCCGTCACACCCTGCTGTCATCTTCCCCGGTCCGCCTTGCCGGGCAGGATCGTTTCAGGACATCGTCATGCCTCGCGCGCCGCGGTACGACGACCGCCTCGCGACTCTCGAATCGGCATCGGCAGGGCCATGATCCAGGACCTGGAAGGCATCAAGAGAGACGTCGCGGAGGTCAAGTTCCTGATCCACGACCTGCGCGTGGAGAGCTTCATCAACGAAGTCATCCACTACCACGTGACGGTCAATACCGACCTGGAGGTCTACAACGCCAGCCAGGCGCAGGCCATCCACGCCGAGGACGTGCAGGAGCTCAGGACGCGGGCCCTGATCCAGCGCCAGCAGCTGCAGGAGTACTCCAATGCCGTGAAGAGCTTCTCGCCGGACCGGACGATCCTGGAGCTGGGCCGGAACTACATCGACACGGTCCATGACATCTGCGGCCTGATCCTGGATCCCCGCTGGGGCCGCAGCCACAAGGTGTTGTCCTTCCTGCCGCCGGATTCGCGCAGCGTGCGATCGCATGCCCACTACATGAACTGCATCCGCTGGATCTGCAACGTGCACGCCCGGATCCAGCACTTCCGGGACGAGCAGAGCGGGCAGGAATTCAGCCAGCCCTTCGACCTGGCCACCGAGGTTCGGGACTTCGTCCGTCACGCCATCCGCGGCTACGTGGCCGAGAAGAGCCACGCCCGCGTGGAGATCCAGGTCGACCGCATGGACCCGGCCGTCCTGCAGGGCAACCTGTATCGGTTCCGCAGGATGTTCTTCAATCTGGTCATGAACGCCGTCGACGCGATGAAGGAGCGGAAGGTCGGCATCCTGAACATCAGCGCGGCGATTGCCGGGGACCGGGTCGTGCTGAGAGTGCGCGACAACGGTGCGGGGATGCCCGCAGCGAAGATCCAGCAACTCCTGACGGACCGGGAGAGCCTGGATGGAGAGCTCCACTCGCTCGGCTTCGTGTTCGTGCGGAAGAGCGTCGCTGAATTCCGCGGCGAGCTGTCGATCGAGAGCGAAGTGGGCAGGGGCACGACGATCACGATTTCGCTGCCGTACATCCGCGGGGCCACCGCCGCCCCGAACCGGCTGCTGGAATGCGAGAAGCTCGAGATCCTCCGTGACTTCGAGACCGTGCGCTCGAGCGGCAAGGCGGCCTGGGCGAAGCAGGCCGCGGCTTCCCCGGAAGGTCGGCTTGCGAGCTGTGGCGAGGTCGTCTTCGCAGATTACAGGATCTCGGACGCGCAGTTCCCCGGGAGCATATTCGCCATGGGCGTGAACGATGAGGGGAGGATCGACTTCTTCACGCACCGCCCTTACGAGCGCGAGTGGGACATCACGCACGAGGATCTCTCGCCCATGCTCTTCGAGGCCACCGTGCGCGGGCGGCTCGAGGAAGACGAGGACCGGGTCCCGGTTTTGATCCTCAAGGCACCGTTGAGCGCGCGGGAGTTCTTCGACTTCCGGGCGGTTCCCGAAGCGGACCGCAGCGCAGACCGGTTCGTCGCCCTGGTCCACGACGAGTACATCCGTGTTGCCCGCAGGCTGATCGACACGGGGCTACCTGCCGATATCGGTGTCCTGGTCACGGACCTGCAGAAGTTCTTCCGGGAGAGCAGCGAGCTGCTGGAGGCCGAGCCCTTCGTGCTCGATCTGCTGGCGAAACAGCGACTGACTTCGGAGCAGGATTCGCCATGAGAGGAGGTTATTCCGGGTAGCAGCCTTAATCCCGTCGGCCCACGCGAAGCCGTTGTGGCCGCGACTCGCGGATGAGTCAACACAAGCCCAAGGAGACAAGTCGATGTCCACCCTCAAGGAAACGCTGCGACAGAAGATCGAGGAGCAACGCCCCCGGACCACGAGGCTGCTCAAGGAAAGCTCCGACGTGAAACTCGGCGATGTCACCATCGGGCAGACCATCGGGGGCGCCCGGGGCGTCAAGTGCCTGGTGACGGATATCTCCTATCTCGACCCCATGGAGGGCATCCGCTTCCGCGGCAAGACCATCCCGGAGACCTTCGAGGCGCTCCCCAAGGTCCCCGGCTCCGACTACCCCTACGTAGAAGGCTTCTGGTACTTCATCCTGACCGGGGAAGTCCCGACGCTGGCGCAGACGCAGGAGGTGGTGGAGGATTTCAAGCGGCGCGCCCAGGTCCCGCAGTACGTCTGGGACGTTCTGCGCGCGCTGCCCGCCGACTCCCATCCGATGGCGATGTTCTCCAGCGCAATCGTGGCCATGCAGCACGAGTCCGTCTTCGCCAGGGCCTACGCCGAGGGTCTGAACAAGATGGATCACTGGGACCCGATGTACGAGGACGCCTGCAACCTGCTGGCCAAGCTCCCGACCATCGGCGCCTACATCTACCGCTTGAAGTTCAGGAACGGCGACATCATCGCCCCGGATCCCAACCTGGACTTCGGCGGCAACTTCGCCCACATGATGGGCGTCGCGCCGCCCTATGATGATGTGTCGCGCATGTACTTCATCCTCCACTCCGACCACGAGTCCGGCAACGTCTCGGCGCACACCGTCCACCTGGTGGCTTCCGCGCTGTCCGATGCCTACTACGCGCTGTCGGCCGGGATCAATGGCCTGGCCGGCCCGCTGCATGGCCTCGCCAACGAGGAGGTGCTGCGCTGGACGCAGGCCTTCATCGAGAAGCTGGGCGGCAAGGAGCCCACCGAGGACGTCATCCGGGCGGCGCTCTGGGACACGCTGAACAGCGGACAGGTGGTCCCCGGGTACGGGCACGCCGTGCTGCGCAAGACGGATCCGCGCTACATGTCCCAGCGCGAGTTCTGCCTGAAGTACCTGCCCGACTACCCGCTCTTCAAGGTCATCAGCATGATCTTCCAGGTGGCGCCCGACGTGCTGCGGGAGCACGGCAAGGCCAAGAACCCCTGGCCCAACGTCGACGCGCAGTCCGGCGTGATCCAGTGGTACTACGGGGTCACCGAGTACTCGTTCTACACGGTGCTGTTCGGCATCGGCCGCGCCATCGGCACCCTGGCCAACATCACCTGGGACCGCGCGCTCGGCTATCCCATCGAGCGGCCCAAGTCGCTGACCACGGCCATGCTCGAGGACACCGCCGCGAAGGCGATGGCCGAGGCAGCCGCCGCGGCAAAGTAGCCACGCGACGACGGAAGCCCCGGCCAGGCCCACGCCCGCCGGGGCTCCCCACCCTGGCCGCTCTCTTCCGACCCGGTTCGGTCGGGGCGGCCAGCTGGCCTATGACGTGGGGACGTTTCTCGCTCGGAGGCGGGCACCACCATTCCTCATTTCACGCGCAGAGGCCGCCATGCAATCGTTCGTCACCCTCGTCGCGAAGGGGTACACGTCGGATGCGCTGAGCGCGTTCGATCTCTTCGAGGCCGTCACCAGCTCGGCGGAGGCACCGCCGTTTGAGTTCGATGTCATCGTCGCCAATGGGCCGGGCATCGCCGGAGACGTGCTGATCCTCTATCTCGAGGACTCCTTCGGCGGGCCTTTCCCGAGCCGGTTCATGTCCGACATCGCGGGTGGGTTCCTGAGCGCGTGGCTGGCCGCGAGTTTCGACGTCACCCAACCGCGGTACATTGTGGAATGCTACGGCCCGCGGGATCATCCACTGGAGGGCTACTGGCCACGCATTAACGTGCTGCAGCGCAAGCGGGTGGCGCCGCGTGCGGCGACCGGCGCAGCGCCCGGAGACGCCGTCAGTGGCGAACCCGCCCCCGCAGGCGACGCAGAATCGGACTCTGGCGACCCCGGTGCCGCCGAGTGCGACGTAGTGCTCACGTCTGCAGGCGATCGCAGGTTGGAGGTCATCAAGCTCGTACGAGAACTCACCGGCGCGGGATTGAAGGAAGCGAAAGACATCGTCTTCGGCGCGCCAGCGCTCCTGAAGACCGCTGTGACGAAAGCGGAAGCCGAGAGACTCGAGAGGGAATTTCGGGCGGTGGGAGCCACGATCGAGTCGCTGCCCGCCGGTGACTCGCCGGCATCGCTCGTCTACGAGGTCGGGCCTGCCGCCGCTCCCCGTCGGGATACGGCCGCGGTGCCTGCGAGCGACGGAGCGATTCAGCCGGCGCCAGCACCCCCAACGCCGGCGCCTCCCCGGAAGAACTGGTGGCAACGGCTGTTCGCCAGGGATGACACCTCGCGGGAGACGGGGCGCCCCGATCCCGGTGCGCCGCCTGTTTCGCCGCTGAGCTTCACCGTGCGCTCCCTCAAAGTGCAGCAGAGTCACGATTACGGCGCCGAGTCGGCGAGGAAGACGATGACGGCGTCCGCGGCCTACCGGATCCTGGTGGCCGACGTCGTGATCTCCAACCCCACGCCTCAGCCGCAGCGGTTCTCCTCGCAACAGCTTGCGGTGCTGGACGTGAAGGGGGCGGTGGTGGGCGCCAGCTTCGACGGGGTGGGCGACACCATCGCCCAGAGCGGCCACGTGATCTCTACCGAAAGCACGACGCGCGAAGGCGACGGTAGTCCCGTTGTCTCCTACAAGGGCAAGCTCAGCGCCGACGTCTCCTACCTGGAATGGGAGCTGCACCCCCACAAGACCTACGAGGACGAGCTGGTGTTCGTGATTCCCGCCGCCGCACGGGCCGTCACGGTGAGGCTCTCCGGCTAGCAGACAGGCCCGCAGAAGGGGGGCGTCGTGCGCTGTGCCCTGGCCGCAGGTACCCCGTCCCGCGCGACCGGGCGTAGTGCCCGCGGGCGGTTCGGTTCAAGGCGAAAGCCCCGCAACGATCAACTCGTTGCGGGGCTTTCCTCACTCCATGGACGCAGCAGGACTTGAACCTGCGACCTCACGGATGTGAACCGTGCGCTCTAACCAACTGAGCTATGCGTCCCCAGCATACTTGACGGCGCGTCCGTCGTCCGGAGACGGCGGGCCCGCTACCGAGAGTGCCATACCCCCACGGGGGATCGAACCCCGGTTTTCTGGCTGAGAACCAGATGTCCTAGGCCACTAGACGATAGGGGCAATCCGGCCCGGCCGCCGGTCGCAGCAGTCCTGCGGCTGCCGGAGGCAGAAAAGCTAACGATTCCTGCGCGCCGGTCAAGCCCCGGGACGGCTCGGCACGGAATGACACAAGCTCTTGGGAAATAACGCGTTTATGACCGCTCGCCGGCCCGCCGGCCATCCGGCCCGGGCGGCAACCGGCAAGCGCGCCGAGCGTCAGCCTCCGAACAGCACGAACGCGGCGCCCACCAGCCAGCAGTAGTAGGCGAAGACGTGGAAGTTCTGCTTGCGCAGCAGGGCGACGAAGAAGCGGATGGCGAGCACGCCCGCGCTGGCCGCGGCCAGTACCCCCGCTCCCATCGGGGCCACCCCGACGGTGCTCTGCTGCGCGAGGGCATCGGGGATGTGGAGCACGGCCGCGCCGAGGATCGCCGGGACGGACATCAGGAACGAGAACTCCGCGGCGGCGACCGGGTCGATGCGGCGCCAGAGTCCGTTGCCGACCGTGCTGCCCGAGCGGGAGCCGCCAGGCAGGATGGCCACGGCCTGGGCGATGCCCATGAGCGCCGCCCCGCCCCAGCCGGGCGGTTCGTGCCACGCGCTCGGCGCGGTAGTGCGCGTGAAAGCCATGATCCCGCCCTGCACGGCGAGCACGGCCAGAAATGGCGCCCAGGTCCCCGCGATGGCCGCGACCGCGCCCGCCAGCACGACTGGCAGCAGCTCCCGGAGCGCGAACGCCCCTTCCCTCCGGCCCCAGCGCGTGCTCCACACCAGGCTGCCCGTCACCAGCACCATGGTGCCGGCGAAGATCGGGTCGTCGAACCTGGCCTCGAACCAGTCCTGGAACAGCACGCCCACGAGCCCTGCCGGGATCGTGGCCACCACCAGTTTGCCGACATAGGGCAGGGTGCTCCGCTCGCCGCGGCGCAGCAGTCCGCCGAACAGCTCGAGGATCTTGCGGTGGTAGACCATCAGGACCGAGAGCAGCGTGGCGACGTGCAGGGCAATGTCGAACGAGATGCCCGGAATCCGGAGTCCCAGCACCGACTCCGTCATCACCAGGTGGCCGGAGCTGGAGACCGGGAAGAACTCCGTCAGGCCCTGGACAATGCCGAGAACGATGGCGTCAATGACCGACATTCCACGGACTCCGGTGAGTACAGCTCTACCCCAGCCGCTCCGCGACCGCCCACGCCAGCAGCGGGATCATCAGCTCGTGATGCCCGGTGATCTGGTAGCCCACGCCGCCACCCGTGCGCGTGGGCCGTTCGACCACGTTCACGCGCGGCCGGTACTGGCGCTGCATGTCGAAGTCCGCGGCCAGGAAGGTGCGCGGCGCGCCGTCGTGCACGTTGCGGGACATGGTCAGCGCCTTGAGGAACACCTCCGGCATGATGACCGCCGAGCCGAGGTTGAGCACCACCCCGCCCTCGAGGTGCGGTAACCAGGCCGCCAGCCGCTGGAAGTCGGTATAAGACGTCGCGCCGATCGCGCCGCCGTCCGCCGCGGGATGCTGGTGGATGACCTCGGCACCGATCGCGGCATGCACCGTGAAGGGCACCCCGAGCGCGCGGGCCTGCACCAGCAGCGACAGCTCCGGGTGCGCCAGCGCTGGCGCCGCTTCCAGCGAGCGCGCCAGTGCTTCGCCCAGGCCCCAGCCGTGCGCCGCGCCCGCGCGGATGGCCTCGTTCATGGCGCGGCCGGTCTCTTCCGCCATCCCGAACGTACCGTCCCTGAGTCCCGCCTCCACGTCCTCGCTGGTGCCGCCCCAGCGGGCCAGCTCGTAGTCGTGGATCGCCGCGGAGCCGTTGCCGGCCAGGTGCGTGATCGCGCCGCGTCGCATCAGGTCGATGAGCACCGGCGCGAGCCCGGTCTTGACCACGTGCCCGCCC
>VEPF01000427.1 GCA_012027055.1 Gemmatimonadota bacterium
GTTCCAGCTCACGTTCTACACCGACACGATGGGTATCACCGCCGCCGCCGCCGGCACGCTGCTGCTGGTGGGCCGGCTGTGGGACGCCTTCTTCGATCCGTTCATCGGCGTGATGGCCGACCGGACCGACACCCGCTGGGGGAAGTTCCGCCCGTGGGTGCTGTGGACGGCCGTGCCCTGGGGCATCGTCATGGTGCTCGCGTTCACGGTCCCCGGCTTCAAGGGCACGAGCCTCCTGCTGTACGCGGTCGTCGCCAACATCCTGCTGATGACGCTGTACTCGGCGAACAACACGCCCTATTCCGCGTTGAACGGCGTGATGACCGGCGACGTCAACGAGCGCACGTCGCTCTCGTCCTTCCGCTTCTTCGCGGCCATGTTCGCGCAGCTGATCGTGGGCGGGTTCACGCTGCCGCTGGTGGCCAAGGTCGGCCAGGGTGACAGCGCGCGCGGCTGGCAGCTGACCATGGCGCTGTGGGCGGTGATCTCCATCGCCTGCTTCGTGATCACCTTCGCGAGCGTGAAGGAGCGGGTGCAGCCGCCGCCCACTCAGAAGTCTTCGCCGAAGGAGGACTTCGCCAACCTGACCAGGAACGGCCCGTGGATCGCCATGTTCGTGCTGACGCTGGCGCACTTCATCTACGTGGCCATGCGCGGCGGCACCACGTTCTACTACTTCAACTACTACGTGGACAAACCCGCGCTCTACGCTTTCCTGGACGGGCTGGGCCTGGGCACGCAGCCGGCCGAGGCCGGCGGCCTGCTCCACTCCCTGATGAACACGTTCGGGCTGTACGTGAACGAGGCCCGCAGCAACGTCGCCTCGGTGGGGTTCAGCCTGTTCCAGATGTCGCAGCAGGCGATCACCATCATCGGCGTGGTGGCGTCCACGTTCCTGGCCATCCGCTTCGGCAAGAAGGCGGTGGCGCTGGTGGGCTTCACACTGGCCGCGGTCCTCGCGGCGGCGTTCATCCTGATGCCGGCCGATGCGATCGCAGCGACCTACGTGCTGGAGTGGGTGCGGGCGCTGTGCTACGCGCCGACCATCCCGCTGATCTGGGCGATGTTCGGCGATGTGGCAGACTACGGCGAGTGGACCAGCGGCCGGCGCGCCACGGGCATCGTGTTCGCCACCGTGCTGTTCGCGCTCAAGGCCGGGCTGAGCCTGGGCGGCGCGATCGCCGGCTGGCTGCTCTCCGGCTACGGATACCAGCCGAACGTGGCGCAGACACCGCACGCGCTGTTCGGGATCCGGATGGCGATGAGCGTGTATCCGGCACTGTTCCTGGTGGTCGTGGTGGGCGCGCTGCTGTGCTACCGGATCACCAAGCGGCTCAACCTGCAGATCCAGGACGAGCTGGCCGCGCGGCGGGCACAACTCCCGCAGGCTGCGGCGAGCCCGGCGTAGCTCGGGGCAGTCCGCGCAACCGCGAGGAAAAGAGGCAACCGATGATGACGACTCCGGCGGAGCGCCTGGTGGAAGCCGAGGAGGGAAGGGTGCGCGAGGCGTTCCGTCCCGTGGCGAAGCAAAGCCTGTCGGACCGGCTGGCACGCCGCATCCGCAAGCTGATCCAGTCCGGCAACTACCAGCAGGGCGACCGGCTGCCCGCGATCATGGAGATGGCACGGCGCTTCGGCGTGGGGCACCCCACGGTGCGCGAGGCGCTCAAGAAGCTGGAGGCCATGGGCGTGGTGGAGATCCGCCACGGGGCCGGCGTGTTCGTGAGCCGCAGCCAGGAGGTGCTGCTACTGGCCAGCCCCGACTATGCCGGCATCGTGACGCGCAAGCTGCTCCTGGACCTGGTGCAGACCCGGATCCCGCTGGAAGTGGAGGCGATCTCGTGCGCCGCGCGCCACGCCACGCCCGCGCACCTCGCGCGCATGCGGGAGCTGCTGGACCGGGCGGTCGGGAACCTCGACGACGACGAGCAGCTGAACACCGCGAACATGGGGTTCCACCGCGAGATCGCGCTCGCCTCGAACAACTCGGTGCTGGCCCAGATCGTGAACGTGCTCTCGGACCTGTTTGGCGATGAACAGCGGCTGATCCTCGACATCTTCGGCTCTCGCGCCGAAGACCACCGCGAGCACGTCGCCCTGCTGGAAGCGCTGGAGGCCAGGGATGAAGCGCTCTGCGCCGAGCTGATGCGCAAGCACCTCGAGGGAGTCCGTCAGGCGATCATCCTCTGGAACCCCGCCGATCACCCGCTGTCCGGAGTGGCCGGCTGACGGTCTGGCCGGCTCGGCGCCGGCTCAGCGGACGGTGCGGCCGGGCAGCCTGGCCGCCGCTCAGCTGACGGACAGGCCGGTCACGCGCTCGCGCCGCAGGGTTGGATCCCACCGGCGCGGCGACGCGCCGTCGCGCCCCGCTACTGGTGCGAGGACACGTAGATGACGCCGGCGGAATGGCCCACACCCCAGCGGGTGGTGGCGTCGATGCCGTTATAGTGCCGGATGTAGGCCACGTCGTTCACGCGCACCGACCTCAACGTCTCCACCCCGCCCAGCCTGTTGGCATCGTAGTAAACCCAGATCTGCGATGGGGTCGAGAAGCTGTCCGTGCCCCGCACCACCAGCCAGTTGGCGCGCATGGCCTCGATCGCTTCGTAGACGTACGTGAAATGCCCCTCCTGCATCTGCTGCTGGCTCAGGTAGTCGAGGTTCGGCGCAGGGCCGCCCGGGACGTGACTGCAGGCCGGCAGGATGGCGGCGAGGAGCAGAATCCGAGCGAAGCGGCGAGGCCAGGTGCGCATGGGACGACCGGTGGCAAGGGGACGCGAGCAGGTAGTGGTAAAATGATGCGATGAATTCAGACCCCGCCGCAAGCCGGAGACGGGCGCGGCGCCCCCCGGCCTGGTTGGCGCGCGCGCGGCACCTGGCGGGATCAGTCCAGTCCGGTCGCGCGAGCGCCGGAGTCAGTCCACGGTGAAGCCGATCTTGATGGTGACCTGCCAGTGGGCGATGCCGGCGCCGGCGATCTGGCCGCGGGTAGCGAGAACCTCGAACCAGCGCAGGTTGTGGACGGACTCGGCCGCCTTGGCCACGGCGTTGCGGATGGCCTGCTCCATGCCATCCGGCGAGGAGCCGGTGAGCTCGATGTGCTTGTAGATGTGGTCGGACATGGGATCTCCTGGCTCAGGGGTCGCGCGGGCGCCGTCCTCGGTGCGGGGGGCGCTAGTTGCGGGTCGAGGCGGTGGGGGG
>VEPF01000089.1:0-2965 GCA_012027055.1 Gemmatimonadota bacterium
TCACCGAGCGGGGGATCGGCAACGGCATGTCGCTGCTGATCTTCTTCTCCATCGTGGAAGGGTTCCCGCAGGGTCTCGCCCGCACGTACGAGCTCTGGTCCACGAACGTGATCGGCGTGTTCCAACTGATCGCGCTGGGCGTGGTCATGGTCGCGATCGTCGCGGGTGTGGTCGCCATGACCATGGCGGCCCGCAAGATCCCCGTGCAGATCCCGCGCAAGGTGATGGGTCGCGGGCGCGTGCGGGAAGGCCAGAAGAGCTTCATCCCGCTGCGCATCAACTCCGCCGGCGTGATGCCGATCATCTTCGCGCAGTCGATCATCGTCATTCCCGGCACCGTGGCCCAGTTCAGCGGCCTGCGCAGCCTGCAGGGTGTGGCCACCATGCTCCAGCCCGGCACCTGGCTCTACACTCTGCTGTACGCGCTGCTGATCCTGTTCTTCACCTACTTCTACACGGCGATCATCTTCAATCCCGTGGACCTGGCGGAGAACCTGAAGAAGCAGGGCGGCTTTATCCCGGGGGTGAAGCCGGGAGCCCGCACGGCCGAATACATAGACTTCGTGCTCAGCCGCGTCACCATCGCCGGCGCCGCCTACCTGACCCTGATCGCGCTGCTGCCGTTCTGGATCATCAACGGGTTCGGCGTGCGCGGTGCGTTCTACTTCGGCGGCACCTCGCTGCTGATCGTAGTCGGCGTGGCGCTCGACACGGTGCAGCAGATGCAGCAGCACCTGCTGCTGCGTCACTACGAGGGCTTCATGAAGAAGGGACGGGTGCGGTTCCGCGGGCGGCAGCGCTACATGTGACCTCCCGGCGCGCCCGCGGGCGCGTCCGGGGTATCGATGGCGATCAGCGAGCTGCCACGGGGCGCGCGGCGTGAGCCCGGCGCCCCGTCGGCTTTAGGAAGCGTCGTAGCATGGACATCATCCTGTTCGGACCGCCGGGCGCCGGGAAAGGAACGCAGGGCGCGCTGCTGGCGGATCATTTCGGGCTGCAGCGCCTGTCCACCGGCGACCTGCTCCGGGATGCCGTGCGCCAGGCCACGCCTCTGGGGTTGGAGGCACGACGGTTCATGGACGTCGGGGAGCTCGTCCCGGACCAGGTCATCCTGGGGCTGGTGCGCGAGTACCTGGGGGGCGAAGGCGGGGCGGGTGTCATCTTCGACGGCTTCCCGCGCACCGACGCCCAGGACCGGGCCCTGGATTGGGCGCACGCGGAAATCGGTCGGCGCATCGACGCGGTGCTCGTGCTCGATGTATCCGACGAGAGCATCGTGCAACGCATGGCCGGGCGCCGCTCCTGTCCCGCCTGCGGGGCGGTCTACAACGTGCACTTCGAACCGCCGGGGATCGCAGGCAGGTGCGATCGCTGCGGCTCCGAGCTGGTCAGCCGCGTCGATGACGAAGAGGCCACCGTCCGGCGCCGCCTGGCCGTCTACCAGGCCCAGACGGCGCCGGTGATCGATTACTATCGGCTGGCCGGCACACGCCTCGAGCACGTGCCCGGTGACCAACCTGTGGAGCAGGTGCAGAAGGCGCTGATCGAGCGCCTGAGCACCGCCTCGGCACCCACCCAATGATTCCGCTCAAGACGCCGGGCGAGATCGAGGCCATGGCCCGCGCGGGTGCGATCCTCGGGCAAGTCCTGGCCGCGGTCGGCGCGCGCGTGGCCCCGGGCGCGAGCACGGCCGAGCTGGATCGCTTCGCCGAGGACTTCATCCGCACGCACGATGGGGCACAGCCTGCCTTCAAGGGGCTCTATGGCTTCCCCGCCAGCCTCTGCATCTCGCTGAACGAGGAGGTCGTGCACGGGATCCCCAGCCCGAATCGGATACTGCGGGAAGGCGACATCATATCCATCGACGCCGGCGTGAAGCTGGACGGATGGTATGCGGATGCGGCGGTCACCCGCCCGGTCGGCGAGATCGACACCGAGTCGGCCCGCCTCCTCGAGGTCACCCAGCGGGCCCTCGCCGCCGGTATCGCCTGCGCCAGGCCCAACGGCCGGCTGGGCGACATCGGCGCCGCCGTGCAATACGTAGCCGAGGCCGCTGGCTTCAGCGTGGTGCGCGACCTGGTCGGGCACGGCCTGGGACGCGGCCCCCACGAGGAGCCGCAGGTGCCCAATTACGGCACTCCGGGGAAGGGCATCAGGCTCAAGGAAGGCATGGTCATAGCCATCGAGCCCATGGTCAACGCCGGGGACGCCGCTGTGCGCACCCTGCCGGACCGCTGGACGGTGGTGACGGCGGATGGCTCGCGCAGCGCCCACTTCGAGCACACGGTGGCCATTACGGCCGCTGGTCCGCGGGTGCTGACGGCAGTAGCGGTGCCGGTGCGGTCTTGATCGGCTGTCGAGGCTGGGGTATATTAAATAGCTGTCCAGTAAACCAGAGGGTCGCCATGAAGGTGCGTAGCAGCGTCAAGCCGATCTGTGAGCATTGCAGGGTAATCCGGCGCAACGGCGTGGTCCGGATCATCTGCAAGAAGAACCCGCGCCACAAGCAGCGGCAGGGATAGGACTATGGCTCGTATCGCAGGGGTAGACCTGCCGCGCAGCAAGCGGGTCGAGGTCGCGCTCACCTACATTTTCGGGATTGGCCCCACGAGCGCGCGCAACATCCTGTCGGAGACGGGGGTGGATCCGGACCGCCGGGTGCACGACCTGAGCGATGACGAGGTGAATCGCATCCGGCGGATGATCGAAGCGCACTACAAGGTGGAAGGCGCGCTGCGCACGGAAGTGTCGATGAACATCAAGCGCCTGATGGACATCGGCTGCTACCGCGGATTGCGGCACCGGCGCGGACTGCCCTGCCGAGGCCAGCGCACGCACACGAACGCGCGTACCCACATGGGCATGCGCGTGGCGATCGCGGGCAAGAAGAAGGCGACGAAGAAGTAGCGCTGCCGCTCCCGAGCCAGTGTGCCGCCCGGAGGGGGCACGCGGTGGGGATGTGGTC
>VEPF01000089.1:2975-3197 GCA_012027055.1 Gemmatimonadota bacterium
GATGTGGTCTGGGGCGACGAGCTGGACATGGACGGGCGCAAGCGGCCCAACTGACTGAGCAACGGTAACAGATGGCGAATCCGAAGAAGGGCGCGCGCCCGAAGCGGGCGCGGCGGAGCATCGAGGCCGAGGGCGTCGCACACATCAAGGCGACGTTCAACAACACGCTGGTGACGATCACGGACATGGCGGGCAACGTGGTCACGTGGGGCAGCTCGGGGA
>VEPF01000421.1 GCA_012027055.1 Gemmatimonadota bacterium
GCGGGGCAATGCGGCCTTCGCCACGCCCACGAACCAGGCGCCCCGCCGCTGGGAAGTCGGGGAGGAAGGCGAGGAGCGGCGCGTCATCCTGGAGCTGAAGCTGATCGCGGACGTGGGACTGGTCGGGCAGCCGAACGCCGGCAAGTCCACGCTGCAGGCGAGCGTTTCGGCGGCCACGCCCAAGATCGCCGACTATCCGATCACGGCCCTCCAGCCGAACCTGGGGGTGGTCTCGCTCTCGACGGGTCGCAGCTTCGTGGTCGCCGACATTCCCGGCATCATCGAGGGCGCGCGCCAGGGGATAGGGCTGGGGCTGCGCTTCCTCCGGCACATCGAGCGGACCCGTACGCTCGCCTACCTGATCCCGGTCGATGCGCCGGACCCGCAACAAGAGTACGAGATGCTGCGGGCGGAGCTGGCTTCGTACTCCCCGGAGCTGGAGCACAAGCCGTTCTGCGTCCTGCTCACCAAGTTGGACCTCTTGCCGCCGGGTGCGCCGGTACCGCCCGTGTCCACCCCCGACGCCTGGGCGCAGTTCGGCATCTCCGCCGTGAGCCGGCGGGGCCTGGAGGAGGTGCTGGAGCAGCTCTGGGCGCGCGTGCGCCGGAGCATCGAGGCGGAGAGCTTCACCGGCCCGGACGATCCCTACCGGCCGTGATACCGCCGGGGGTGACCGATGGGGAACTGCGGGCGCTGCTCCGGCTGCGGTGCCTGCCCGGCCTGGGTGATCGCCGGCTGGCCCGCCTGCTGACGCAGCAGGGCTCGGCCGAGAAGGTGCTGGGCATGTCCGCAGAACGACTGGGCGCGGATGTGCCGCCACACCAGGGGCGGGCGGTGGCAGTCCGGGTCGAACGGGCACTGCGGCTCATCGAGCTGCAGCCGCTGGAGCTGTTGGCAGTGCACTGGCCGGGATATCCGGTCGAGCTGCAGGAGCTGCCGGATCCGCCCGTGCTGCTCTTCGCGCGCGGGGATGGCGCGCTGATCGGGAAGACCTCGGTGGCGGTGGTGGGCACCCGGCGGCCCACGGAGTACGGCATCGGAGTGACCGAGCAGCTGGTTGGCGGGCTGGCCCGGGCCGGCATCGTGGTGTGGAGCGGGCTGGCGCGCGGCATCGATTCCGTGGCCCACCGAACCGCCCTCGCCGCGGGCGGTGCCACCGTCGCGGTGTTGGGCTCCGGGATCGACGTGCCCTATCCGCGGGAACACGCCGGTCTGCTGGAGGAGATCGCGGAGGGCGGCCTGGTGCTGTCCGAGTTCCTGCCCGGAGAGCCGCCGCTGCCGCACCATTTCCCGCAACGCAACCGCATCCTGGCACGGCTGGCGCACGGCGTGCTGGTAGTCGAAGCGCGGCCGGATGGCGGCGCGCTGATCACCGCCGAGGCCGGATCCGCGTCGCGGCCGATCATGGCCGTGCCCGGCCCGATCGGCAGGCTCACCTCCATAGGTCCGAACCGGCTCATCCAGGATGGCGCAAAGCTGGTGCTGGAAGTGGCCGACGTGCTGGAGGAACTCGGCGGACCGCTGAATGCCGCCGCGGCGCGCGGGCGACCGAGCGCACGGCGGCACTGGCAGCGCGTGGATCACGGCCCGGGCGGCAGGTGCGACCCCGCCCAGCTCCCGCTGGGAGGCGAGCGGCTGCCACCGCGGCCGCGGCCGCGGACGCCCGCGCGCCGGGCCATCGAGGTACCGGGTCCCGCCGGGGCCGTGCTGGCGGCGCTCGGCACCGGCGAGGCGCTGCACGTCGATGACATCGCGGCGCGTTGCGGCGGCGGCACGGGCGAGACGCTGGCGCACCTGCTGGAGCTCGAGGTGGCTGGCCTCGCGGAGCACACAGGTGGCAAGCGTTATCGGCTCACACCCCGGCCGGACCGAAACCGCCACCGCCTGCCCGCGCTCGACCCGGCCGACGACCCACCGCCGGGCGAGGCGTCGGGCAACTGAGGTACCTGCCAGGGGTATACGTGGCCGTGATCCCGCGCCACCTCTACCTGCACGTTCCGTTCTGCGTCCGCCGCTGCAGCTATTGCGATTTCGCGGTGACCGTAGCGCCGCATCCGCCCGGCCGGGACTGGATCGAAGCTGTGGCCGCGGAGCTGGCGCGCGTGGCGCGCGAGCGCGAGCTGGAGCCGCCCTGGCGGCTCGATACCGTGTACTGCGGCGGGGGGACGCCATCGCTGCTGGGCGCAGAGGCCATGGGTTGGCTGCGGGAGCGGCTCTCGGCCCTGGTCTACTGGGAGGGCAGCGCGGAGTGGACGTGCGAGGCCAACCCGGAGAGCTTCACGCCCGCCGTGGCCGCAGGCTGGGCGGCCGCGGGCGTGAACCGGATCAGCCTGGGGGCACAGACCTTCGACGGCGCCGCGCTCAGGTGGATGGGCAGGCGCCACGGTCCGGCCGGCCCCGCGGCCGCGGGGGCGGCGGCCAGGTCGGCTGGGATCGCGAACGTCAGCATCGACCTGATCTTCGGGCTGCCGGGCCGGCTGGAGCGGGACTGGGCGGCAGACCTGCGGCAGGCGATCGAGCTGACTCCCGAGCACATTTCGCTGTACGGCCTCACGGCCGAAGCCGCTACCCCACTCGGGCGTCGGGTGCGCGAAGGGCGGGAAGAGCTCGCGGGGGAGGCGGAATACGCGGCCGAATACCTGGTAGCCGTGGAGCGGCTCGAAATGGCCGGGTACGTGGCCTACGAGGTGTCGAATTTCGCGCGCCCGGGCATGGAGTCGCGCCACAACCAGGCGTACTGGGATGGCCGGCCGTATCTCGGGCTGGGATCGGGCGCGCACTCCTTCCTGCCCCCCGAACGCTGGTGGAACGTGCGCGACTGGCCGGACTACCTGGCCCGGCTGCAGTCCGGCGGGGAGTTCGTGGCCGGGCGGGAGCGGCGCGATGCCGAAGCCGCGGGGCTGGAGAGACTCTGGCTGGGGCTGCGGCAGCGGGCGGGCCTGGACGCGGGCGAGCTCAATGCGGCGCAAAGCGCACTGGCGGCGGAGTGGCAGGCGGGCGGCTGGGCGCGGCGTGTCGGGTCGCGCATTCGCCTCACGCCGGAAGGCTGGCTGCGACTCGATGCGCTGGCCGTGGCACTGGCATCGGCGTGAAGGACGAGGCGCGCGGACGCCGGCCGCCGCCGTGCCGCATCAGCTTGACTCGGTCGGCGATCGAAAATGAAATTAAATGGCTGAGCCGGGGAC
>VEPF01000088.1 GCA_012027055.1 Gemmatimonadota bacterium
GCTCGCGGTGCGCCAGCTGGGCGGTCACCTGCGGGTACTCGTGCCGGACATGGGCGGCGAGTCGATCGGCGATGTAGACGCTGCGGTGCTGCCCGCCGGTGCAGCCGAAGGAGACAGACAGGCTGGTGAAGCCGCGCCGCAGGTACTCTGCGATTTGGTTGTCAACCAGCGAGCGAACGTGGCGCCAGAACTCGTGGGTCTCCGGAGCCCGCTCCAGGTAGTCGACCACGGCCGCATCCCGGCCGCACAGGTCGCTGTACTCCAGGTGCCGGCCGGGATTGGGCAACGCCCGGCAATCGAAGACGAACCCGCCGCCGTGACCGCCCCGGTCTTCGGGGTAACCCTGCCGATAGGAGAAGCTGGTGATGTGCAGCGTCAGGCCGCGCGCCGCCGGGGGTGCGGACAGGTCGCTCCAGTCCCGGGCGATCCGTTCGAAGGTCCGCAGCAACTCCGGCAGCGGCACGGGCAGACCGCGCTCGATGATCGTGCGCAGGTTGCGGGCGGCGTAGGGCACGCTCTGCAGGAAGCGGGCTTTGCGCTCGAAGAACCCGCGGTAGCCGTAGGCGCCCATGGCCTGCATGATGCGCACGAGCACGTAGCCGCGGTACAGCTGGCTGAAGGCCTCGCGGTCCACGACCTGATACTGCGCCAGCTGGTCCAGGTAGTAGGACAGCAACTGGTCGCGCACGGCGTCGGGGATGGCCGCCTTGGCATCGTACAGCAGCGAGGCAATGTCGTACTGCGGCGCGCCCCGCCGGCCGCCCTGGTAGTCGATGAAGCGCGGCGCGCCCGCGTCATCGAGCATGATGTTGCGGGACTGGAAGTCGCGGTACAGGAACAGCGACGTGTCCGCCTGGAGCAGGAAGTCCGCGAGCTTCTCGAAGTCGCGCTCGAGCCGCTCCTCGTTGAAGGGTACCTGCGCCAGCTTCAGGAAGTGGTACTTGAAGTAGTTCAGGTCCCAGACGATGGACTGCCGGTCGAACGCGGCGCGCGGATAGGCGTGGCTGAAATCGATGAGCCGCGCGCCCTCCACCTGAAATCGCGGCAGCCACTCGAGCACCCGGCGATAGAGCGGGAGCATCGGCTCCGGGAACTCGGAGCCGTCCCGCTTGCGCGCCTCCACCAGCGCGTTGAACAGCGTGGTGTCGCCCAGGTCCTCCTCCAGCCAGATGCGGGCGGCCTCGTCCACGCCGTACAGCTCGGGGACCGGCATCCCGCCGGCACGGAAGGAGCGCGTGAACGAGATGAACGCGCGGTTCTCCTCGCGGTCCGGGCCGTACGCCCCGACGGCCGTCTCCAGGCCCGAGCCGACCAGGCGGAAGTAGGTGCGGTTGGAGCCGTCACCGGCGATCTCCAGCACGGAGCGCGGGGGATGGCCAAACCGTTCGGCGAACAGGCGGACCAGGGCGTCATGCATGCTCCCACGGTCGGGAGCAGATTCCGCGCCAGTGTCCGGGTCGATTGCGTTGTGCACCATCGTCACCTGCCGAGCAGGACCCGCAGTCCGCGATATGCCGGTGCCGCCACGCCGTTGCGTACCCGCCGGTCCACCGGCCGGTCCGCGCTCCCACCGCTCGCCCGGCCGGTCCCGTCCGGAGCCAGCGTCCATTCGGCGACGTTGCCGCCGAGGTCGTACACCGCGGGATCGCCGCTGGCGTCCGCGGCGAAGGAGCCGGCCTCCCGGAGCAGCGGTGCGTCGCCCGGCAGCTGCGCGAGCACCGGCTGCAGGCGGGCCACGTCTTCAGGCGATGGCGGATATCCGGTCCAGTAATCGAGCGAGTTCCCGCTGCCGGCGCCACCACCGAGCGTCTCCCACTCCGCGGTGGTGGGGAGACGGAAAGGCCGGCCGGTGCGGGCAGCCAGCCACTGCACGTACGCGTTCGCCCGCTCGAAAGTGACGCCGCCGGCCGGATAGTTGTCGGTGCCGGCCGGATAGGCCGCGGCGGAGTCGAACTGCTGCCACTGCGCGCGGGTCACCTCGAAGCGGCCGATCGCAAAGCTGTCGCGCGCTACGACCTCGGGCGCCAGGATGTCACCGGCGCGAACCCCGAGCAGTCCGCCGCTGCGGGCGAACTGACGTGCCTTCAGCGCCGCGGACAGGGGCGAGGCGTCCCGCAGCGCGCTCACCGCCGTGTCCGCGCGGCCCCACAGGTGGCGGTCCAGCCAGGCGAGCTCTTCCTGCACCTTCTGGCGCTGGTGCGCCAGCTGCCCGATCCCGTGCGGCTCGTCCGGGAACAGGACCAGCCGGGTCTCGGTGTGGCCGAGCTGCTGCAGGGCGCGGAAGTGGCTCCAGCTCTGGCTGGGCGGCACGTTGCGGTCGGCAGTGCCGGTGAAGAGCAGGGTGGGCGTGCGCACCCGGTCCAGCCTGAAGAACGGGCTCTTGTCGATGTAGCGCTGGGGGTCCTCGAGCGGGCTCGTCCCGAAGTAGTAGTTGTCGAACGAGGCGCCGAAGTCGACGTTGCCCCAGTCACTGATCCACTCCACATCCCCCGCGCCCACGATGGCCGCGCGATACCGCTGCGGGTTCACGACGGTGAGCATGGTGGAGAGGATAGCCCCATTGCTCCAGCCCGCCGTGGCGATGCTGTCGGGGTGCACCAGGCCGCGGGCCACGAGCTGGTCGACGCCCTTCTCGATGTCGGGGATCTCGAGCTCGTAGTACTTGCCGCCGCCGATGGACTCGACCCAGTCGAGACCGTAGCAACAGCTCCCGTGGTAGTTCACCTTGAGCGCGAATGCGCCCTTCTGGTTGTAGAGCACGGCCGGCGCGGACCAGCCCTGGCTCCACAGGTCGCGATCGGCGCCGGAAGGACCGCCGTGGATGCTCAGCACGAGCGGGTAGCTGCGCGTCGAGTCCCAGTGCACGGGATAGTAGAGAATCCCCTCCACGAGATCATCGTTGGCACCGCGCCACCGGATCACTTCGGCCCGCAGCCCTGGTCTCTTCGCGAAGGCCGCGTTCAGCTCAGTGATGCGCGCGGGCGGGCCGCGCCGGGCACCGGTGAGCGCGGCGGCGTACGGCTGCGCGGGCCGGTCCGCCTCGGACATCAGGTACGCCGCCTGCTGCCCGTCGCGCGACAGCGTCCAGCCGCCGAATTGCCCGAGGTGCTCACCTTCCAGCCACGTGCGCTTCCAACCCGTGCCAGCCCGCGCGTAGAGTGCCGGCCGGACCCGCACCCCGTCCTCCAGCAGCGCGTAGAAGCCGCCCGGGACGGGATCGAACGTGCTCAGTCCCCGCGGCCAGTCGAGCGGGATGGGCGCGAACGCATCGGTCTCGGGGTCGTAGGATCCCAGCAGCGTGATGCTGGCGGAGCGGTACATCGGGTGGGTCGAGTAGGCGTAGCTGACCAGCACGCTGCGCCCGTCCGCCGCCCAGCGCATGCTGCGCGGCTCAATCGCGAAGGGGCGCCCCTGGTGATCGACCGGGCGCGTGAGGATCTCGCGGCGCGCGCCCGTGCCGAGCTGCACCAGCCAGGTGCGCGGCGGCTGCTTCGCATCGTAGCCGTAGGAGAGCGACACCGTGTTGCGCGTGACGGCGCGGCTGCCGTCCGGCGACACGGCCACGCTCTCGATCGGATCGTGATTGTCGGTCAGACGCCGGATGGCGCCTCCCGTCACGGCCAGCGACCAGATGCGCACCGGCGGCGCATCAAGCGTGTCCTCGACCGCATAGCCGGTCTCGCTCCGGCGGGTGCGGCCGCGCTCGCGCTCGCTGCGCAGCTCGCTCGCGGTGAACACGATGGTGTCGCTGCCGCTGCCCTTGAAGAACCACTGCCGGAGCCCGCGCACATCCTTGGTCAGCGGATACGCCTCGCCGCCAGCCACGCGCAGCGCCCACAGCTGCGCGCCGCTCGCTTCCTCGTTCTTCTCGGGCAGCTCGCGGTTGGACGTGAAGACGATCAGCTTCCCATCCGGCGAGAAGGCCGGACTGCCGTGCGCATCCTTGCACTGGGTGAGCGGCCAGGACTGGCCGTCCGCCAGCCGCGTCAGCCACAGGTTGCTGCTCCGCTTTCCGCTCTCCCGGTCCGCCTGCGTGCGCGTCCAGACCAGCAGGCGGTGATCGGGCGAGCAGGCGAACCCGCCGGCGCTCTCCTGCAGCAGAACGTCATCGACGGTCCACTCGGCTGGCTGCTGCGCGGCGGCCGGGCCGGCCAAGGCGAGCAGGATGGCCGGCAGGGCGCGGCGGTACCATTGCTTCATGAGCTCTCCAGGACGAGATCGGCGAGTCGGGATGGCCTTGGATCATATGCGGGCTCGCGCGACCGGGACAGCCGGCGCGCGCTCGCGGGGTCGGGGCGGTGGGGCCGCAGGGCGGGACGGGCGTTGGCGCATCCGGACCGACGCTGCTAACGTGCCGCCATGGTGCGACCGGTGCTGGCC
Source organism: Gemmatimonadota bacterium (assembly GCA_012027055.1). Classification (GTDB taxonomy): domain Bacteria; phylum Gemmatimonadota; class Gemmatimonadetes; order Longimicrobiales; family RSA9; genus VEPF01. The sequence continues at coordinate 4,381 of VEPF01000088.1, forward strand.
CTGCTGATCACGAGCGCGCTCTCGGCGAGCTGCGCGCCGGGCGAGCTGCCGCCGCTGCCGGCGCCGCGCGGCGGCGTGATGGCGGCGCCGGGGCCGGCGGTGATGCCGGGTTCGGTCGCGAGCGGGGCGCTGGCGGACAGCGCCGGCGAGCGGGCCGGCCGCGTGGCGCTGGCCGAGGCGGTACCCGCGCAGTTGCCGCTGCAGGAAGCGTTTTTCCTGGCGCCCGAGCAGGCATCCGCGGTTGCCTGGTCGCTGCACCTGCGCGCCGGTCAGGCGCTCGATGTCGAAGTGCTGCCTGCCAACGCCGGCCCGGTGCCGGTCCTGGAGCTGTTGCAGGCCACCGGGCTGGAGGCGCACCGGCTGGTGGCGGGCGGCAGGCTCTCCGCGCTGCAATTCGAGGCGCCCGCCACGGGCACGTACGTGCTGCGGGCGCGCGACGAGCGCGGCCGGGGCGGCGGCTACCGGCTCGTGGTGCGGTCGCCGCGGGCGCTGGCGTTCCCGGTGGCGGGCCGTGATGCCGGCGCCATCAGGGGCGATTTCGGGGACAGGCGCGCCGGTGGCCGGCGCGACCACGACGGCGTGGACATCTTCGCGCCGCGCGGCACGCCCGTGCTGGCCGCGGGGAATGCGGTGGTGGCGCGCGTGGAGACGGACCGGACCGGCGGGCGGGTGATCTGGGCGTTCGACGAGGCGCGCAACCTGTCCTACTTCTACGCGCACCTGGAGCGGCAGCTGGTGAAACGCGGCGCGACCATCGGCGCGGGCGACACCATCGGCACCGTAGGCAACACGGGGAACGCGCGGGGCTCGAGTCCGCACCTGCACTTCGGGCTGTACCGCCCGGGCATGGTGCCGGTCGATCCGGCTCCGTTCCTGGCCGCTGCGGCGGGCGCGGAACCGGAGCTGCCGAGCGACTCGGCGGTGGCCGGACTGGGCAGCTGGGCGCGCACGCGCACCGGTGCGGTGCGCCTGCGCGCGGCCCCGGATCGCCTGGCGCCGGTGCGGTCGGAGCTGGGCGAGGGCACGGTCGTGCGGCTGGTGGGAGCCGTGAAGGAATGGCGCCACATCCGGCTGGCGGACGGCACCGCGGGATTCGTGGCCAACTGGCTGCTGGCTCCGCTCGCCGGGAGCTTCTGAGTCAGCGCCCTTCGGCGGGCACCGGCGGAACGGCCCCCCGCACCAGCCGCTGCACGGCCGCCACCACGGAGTCGGGCTGTTCCTCGTGGATGTACTGCCCCGCGTTCCGGATGGTGTCAGCCGTGAACTGCCGGAGGCCGGCGGCGAGCACGGCCACTCCCGCCGGCGCCGGCGCACCCTCCGCCGACCCCCCGCCCACCAGCAGCCGCACGGGCGCGGCGACGTCCGGCAGGCGCGGCCGCAGCGAGTCCGGCTCCGTCGCCTGACTCATCGCGCGGAAAGCCCGGAGCGCGGCATCGGCGTTGCGGAACGGCTCGGTGTAGGCGGCGACGACGTCGTCCGTCACCCAGGCCGGATCCGCGGAGTTCTTCTTCATCCCGCCCTTCACCTTGCCGCGGATGATGCGGCCAGCCCCGAACAGCTTGAGCAGCGGCGCGAGCCGGATCGCGGTCCGGAGGCCGTTCGTGCCCGCGTGCTCGTCCGGCCCGCCGTTGATGGAGAGCACGCCGCGGACGCGGTCCGGCTCGAGCAGGGCCAGGCGCAGGCAGATGGATGCGCCCACCGAGTGGCAGACCAGGTAAGCGTCGGGAATGTCCAGGCGGTTCATGGTCTCGGCCACGCGCCGCGCCTGCGCCTCGAGCGTGTAGTCCGCCTGGCGAGGGTGGGACGAGTTTCCGGTCCCGAGCGGCTCGACGATGACCGTGCGATACCCGGAGTCGGCGAGCGCCGGGACCACCTTCCGGAACCCGTAGGAGTTGCCGACCAGGCCGGGCACGAAGACGATGGCCATGCCCATCCCCTCGGACGTGGCCACCACCGTGTCGCCGGGCGCGAGCACCACTCGATGTACCTCGCCGTCACCGGGGCGCGGGCCCAGCAGGGCGACAGCGAGCGCGGCGAGCAGCGTCAGCACGCGCTCACGGGGCCGGCGGCGGCGGATCGAGCTCGCATGGGGAACTCCTCGATTCCCGGCGAAAGGTCCCTGGATATAGCGGGCGCCGGCCGCGAGGGGAAGCGCCGGGGCGCCGGTGGCGGCGGGCACGGGCGCCCGGTTCAACGTCCTCGGTCGATGGCCCCCGCGGCACCCGCCGGCGCGCTCATTCCTTCCGCAGGGTCGGGTACTTCACTCCCAGCTGGTCCAGGTAGCTGGCGTAGCGCTTCGGGTCGTAGACCAGCCGGTCCAGGGCCGCGGCGTAGGCCGCCATGCGGTCCCGGTTCAATTCCACGGGCGGTCTGGTCTCCGGCGGGATCAGCGAGACCCACTGGAAGTCCTTGGTGGAGACGTCGGCGAAGTACTGCCGCGCGCGGGCCAGGAGCGCGGGATCGGTGAGCAGGTCGATGGCGGTCATGGCGATCACCCGCGCGCCGTAGTTCGCCCCCAGGTGCGCGATGGGCGTGGCCATGGCGATGGCGGAAGACCAGTGGTGGCCCGTCAGGCCGGGGATATTGGCGGCATAGCGAAGCCGCACCGTGGGGATGTTCCAGGAGACCTCCGCGACGTCGTCGCTGCCGCCGCCCATGCCCTGCTCGGCCTGCTGCAGCTCCTTCGCGACCTCCGTGCGGAGGCCCTGCGGCTCCTTCTGCCCCGCCATGGCCTGCACCGCCTTCGCGAACGCCTGGTCCGCCTCCGTCCAGGGCGGCATCCCGACGGCCAGGATGTTGGCGTGCATGGCTTCCGCCATGGGCCGGTTGTAGGTCTGCGGCCAGGCCGCGCCCAGCGGACGCTCCGTCACGCTGGTACCGGTCATTTGCGCGGCCGCCCGGGCGATGGTCTGGCCGAGCTCGTGCAGCTCCCGGATGTGCGGGTAGTCCAGCTCCCGGAAGTAGTACCAGACGCTGGCCTCGGACGGGACCACGTTGGGCTGGCTGCCGCCGTTTGGGATCACGTAATGCGAGCGCTGTTGCAGGCGCAGGTGTTCCCGGCGGTAGTTCCAGCCGATGTTCATGAGCTCGACCGCGTCCAGCGCACTGCGCCCCGCCCAGGGCGCCCCGGCACTGTGCGCGGACTGGCCGGAGAAGGTGAAGACCGTGGAGATCAGGCCAGAGCCGCTCACCCCCCAGGCGGTGCGCAGTTCGCTGTCCACATGAGTCGAGAGCATGGCGTCCATGCCGCCGAAGAGGCCGGCGTTCACCATATAGACGCGGCTCGCCACCAGCTCCTCGGCCACGCCCGGAATCACCCGGATCTCGCCCGGCAGGTGATGACGGGCGAGCACCCGCCTGGTCGCGATGGCCGCGACCAGGTCCACGGCCGGCGTGCTGTTGAGCCCCTCACCGTGCCCCGGGCCGCCCGCGATCGGCGGCTCCTGCCAGGGCACGCCCGGCATCAGCGACGTCGCGGGCAGCCCATCGATATCGCCCATGAACCCGATCACCGGCGGACCGCTTCCCCAGCGGGCCACGTAGCAGGTGGGCAGACCGGCGCACCCGGTCTCCACCGTGAAGCCCTCGCGCCGGAGAATGCCGGTCAGGTAAGCCGCGGTGCGGTGCTCCTGGAAGCCCAGCTCCGCGAAGCTGAAGACCATGTCCGTGATCTGCTGCGAGAGCTGCTGCAGGCCGGCGACTTCCTGCAGCACCTCCTGCTTCAGCCGTTCGGTCGTGATCGCCGTGGTCCGGACCGGCTGCTGGGCGGCGAGGGCGGTGGCGGCGAGGAGCGGCAGGACGGCCGCAGCCAGCGCGGCGGAGGAGCGCATCATGGCCCGATCTCCCGAGCGGCGGTAAACGCGAGCAGCCCCGGCGGGCAGGGCGCCCCGCGCAGGTTACCGGCGGCCGGGCCGGGCCGCAACCGGGGCGTTAGCGGAACCGCAGCCGGTCGGCGGTGCGCTCGAGCTCGGCGATCAGGTCGTCCAGGTGCTCGGTCCGGGTGCGCGGGTTCATGACCGTGACCCGGAGCACGCGCATGCCGTGCAGCATGGTCGTGGTGATCCAGCCGGTGCCCTCGCCGTTGTAGGCCTGGCGCAGCTGGCGGTTCAGCTCGTCGATGGCGGCCGGGTCGGCCGGGTCGGGGGGCACGTAGCGGAAGCAGAGGATGTTGCAGTCGGGCCGGTGCAGCGGCTCGAACCGGGGGTGCTCCCGCAGGCGCCCGTAGAGCTCCGCGGTCAGGTCGCAGAGGTGGTCGAAGAGCAGCCCGATGGCGCGGCTGCCGTAGCGCTCGAGTGCCACCCAGAGCTTGAGCGGATCGGCGCGGCGGGAGCACTGGAAGCTGCGCGGGCCCTGGTCCCAGCGCCGGCCGCTGCCCGCGTGGAAGATGTAGGGCGCATCCTGCGTGAACGCCGCTTCCAGGTCGTGTTCCGAGCGGGTCAGCACGAGCCCGAGCGAGAGCGGCATGAGCATGGTCTTGTGCGCGTCCCACACCACGCTGCGCGCGCGCTCGGCGCCCGCCACCAGGGACTGGCGCCGCGCCGAGAAGGCCGCGGTCATGCCGTGGGCCCCGTCCACGTGGAACCACACCCCGTGCTCGTCGCAGAGCGCGCCGATCTCCTGCAGGTCGTCGTAGCTGCCCGTCGCCGTGGAACCGGCGGTCGCCACCACGGCCATGACCGGGGTCCCGCGGCGCGCCAGCTCCTCCAGGCGCTGGCGCAGTGCGCCGGTGTCCAGCCGGAACTCGGGAGTGGCCGGGACCGGGATGGCGCGCCGCGTGCCCAGGCCCAGCTGGGCGGCCGCGCGCGTGACCGCGTAGTGCACATGCTGCCCGCAGAGGATGACCGGGAGCCGGTCACGGACGAGGCCCTCGGTCCACGCATCGGGCAGTGCGGCCGCCCGGGCCGCGAGCAGCGCGGTGAAGTTGGCTTCCGTACCCCCGGACGTGAACGTGCCGCCGGCTCCGGGCGGCAGCCCGATGCGCTCCGCGAGCCAGTGGACCAGCCGGTGCTCGACCGCCGTGACGGCCGGCGACATCTCCTGGATCGCCAGCGACTGGTTGAGCGCCCCGATCACCGGCTCGGTCCAGACCGCCGCCGGGTTCGGCCCGGCCATCTGATGGCCCATGTAGCGAGGGTGGCTCAACCAGATGGAGTTGTCCACGAGCGCGGCCAGGCGGGCCACCACGTCCGGGAGCGGCCCGCCTTCCTCGGGCGGCGGAGTCACCAGGGCCGCCAGCGCTTCCGGCGCTGCGCGCGTGGTCACGGGCCGGTCGGGGGCCGCGCTGCGGGCGAAGTAGTCGGCGGCGAGGCGCGTGAACGGCAGTGCCGCGTCGGCGGCGCGGTCGGCCTCGAGGTCGGCCAGCAGCCGCTCCAGCTCCGGATTCGAAGCCGCGCTCATTGACCGCGACTCGTGCCGAGCGTTTCGCTGCGGACCGTCAGGTGCCGCACGTAGTCGACGTCGACCTCGACCCCCAGGCCCGGGGTGCCAGGCACCGTGATGGTGCCGGCCTGCATGGTCCATTGCGGCACCACGATGTCGCGCGCCCAGTAGCGGGCACTGGGCGAGATGTCGCCCGGCATCGTGAAGTTCGGCAGCGACGCCAGCGCCACGTTGTAGGCCCGGCCCACACCGCTCTCCAGCATCCCGCCGCACCACACCGGAACGCCGTGACGCGCGCACAGCTCGTGCACGCGCAACGATTCGGCGAAGCCGCCCAGCCGCCCCGGCTTGATGTTGATGATGCGGCCGGCGCCGAGCGCGATCATATCCTCGGCCCGGGCCAGCGAGGTGATCGATTCGTCCAGGCAGAGCGGCGTGCGCAGCTGCCGCTGCAGCTCGGCGTGCCGCAACAGGTCCTCGTGCTCGAGCGGCTGCTCGATCATCTGCAGGCCCAGCTCGTCGAGCTGCTGCAGGTGCGTGGTGTCCGCCAGCGTGTAGGCGTTGTTGGCATCCACCATCAGGGGCGCGCTACTGCCCAGGGCCGAGCGGACCGCGCGCACGTAGGCCAGATCCGAGCCGGGCTGGATCTTGAGCTTGATGCGCCGGTACCCCTGCGCCAGCGCCGCCGCCGCGCGCTCCGTCAGCGCCGCCGGCGAAGGCTGGATCCCGAGCGAGATCCCGACTTCGATGGCCGCCCGGGTGCCGCCCAGCACCGCGGCGAGCGGCCGGCCGGCGCGCACTGCCGACAGTGCCCAGAGCCCCATCTCCAGCGCGGCCCGCGCCATCCGGTGCCCGCGTATTCCGCGCGCCAGCAACTCGCCCGCCCGGGCCGGGTCGGCAAGCTCGACGCCGAGCAGGCGGGGCGCGAACCACTCGCGGATGGCGAGCCAAGCCGTGTCCAGCGTTTCTGCCGAGTAGTTGGGCAGTTCTCCGGCCACGCATTCCGACCAGACGCCGGCGCCATCGGCATCGGCCAGCTCCAGCAGCAGGATCCGGCGCTCCACGGTCTCTCCCGAGGAGATCCGGAAGGGTTCCCGCAGCTGGAGCCCGATCTCCCGCAGCACGATCCGTTCGAGTCTCATGACCGGCAAGCTAGCGTCGCGGCCCGGTGCTTGCACTTCCGCAGTACGCACCGAACGCGACGCCCGGCCAGCGCCGGGCGGCCGGCGGGTGGTACCTGCCGCTGCCCCGCAGCGGTAGCACAGGTCGTGACCACGAATTCGACCGGGGGGGCAGACCATGAAGCCAACGATGCGGGTCCTGCTGGGTGCGGCGGCGCTGGCATGCTCGGCGAACGGTGCCGCCGGGCAGGGAGCGACCATCACGCCGCAGCTGGGCGTGTACATCCCCGCGAGCAGCTTCTACGAGCTGCGCGACCAGGCCAACACGGTGAAGCTGGAGAAAGAGGGAACCCTGGCGCTCGGACTGGCAGTGGAGACAGACTGGCTCCGCGGCTCACTGGCCTACGCCACCGGGGCAACCCTCAACGAGCACGGAGTCGGCGACCGTCAGGACATCGGGAACGGCTCGGTGCTGGCAGCCGCCGCGGACGTGGTGCTGCGGCCCCTCCCGCGCATCCTGGTGCAGCCCTACCTGCTCGCCGGAGTCGGGCTCAAGAACGTGAACTACGATCCCGATGCCGATGCCACCGACCTGTTTCCGGAGGACCTGACCGAGTTCGCCGGCCACTTCGGGCTCGGCGCCGATCTGTTCCTCGGCGGGATCGGCTTAGCGGCGGAGGTCTCCGACTTCATCAGCCGCGACCCCGATGGGTCGTGGAAACAGCACGACGCCTTCGCCACCGTGGGACTGAAGTTCCGGCTCTAGCCCGGGAGTGGGAAAGCGAACGCCCCGGCGCGGACCCGATCCGCGCCGGGGCGTCTTCGTTCGCGCGGCGGTCGCCGCTCAGTTGAGCGCGTACTTCCAGCCCGCCACCTCGCCGGCCACCGGCAGCTTGCCCTCGAACGGGCCGGTCTGGTCCTTCTCGGGGGCCGTCATGCTGATCGCTTGCTCCCCCAGCACCCGGCCGTCAATGCCGAACAGCGTGAACTTGATTGTCGTCGTGGAGCCCGGCGTCAGCAGCCGGTTCTTGATGGTGCCGCGGACCGTCGCTACGCCCTCGCTGTTGGTGATCATGATCTCGCTCAGCTCGACCGGCAGCTTCTCGCGCGCTTCCAGCAGCTTGACGGTCTCGGCCTGGGCCGCGTCCAGCTTCGCCTGATCGCCGGAATACTCGCCGATCATGCGGTGCGAGCGGGCCATGATGACGAAGACCAGCTCGTTGGTCGGATCGATCCCAACCACCTCGCCCGCCACCGAGTCCAGCGCCTGATACAGCGAGATCAACTCCGGCGCCGCCTGCTTCTTCGCCGCCGCCCGCTGCGCCTCGGGCAATGAATCGATCTTCTCCTCGATTGCGCTCGCCTGCGCCCAGATCGCCTGCGACAAGTTGAAGACGAAATCGCGCGAGTAGGGGTTCAGCTCCTTGGCCTTCCGGAACGCGGCCGCGGCGGTCGCGAAGTCCTTCGTCTGGAACGCGTTCACACCCCGCTGGCCGTCGAGCTGCGACAGGTTGATGCGCGCCATGTCATCGAAGCGGGCCCACTGTGCCTTGCCCACCGAATCGAGCTTTTCCGCGAGCGGGCCAGTGATGGCCTTGCGCGCGTCGATGAACGCGGTCGCCGCCTTGTCCAGGTCACCCTGGTTCGAGTACAGGGCGCCCAGGTTCATCAGACCCTCCGGCCGCTCCGCATACATCTGCTGCGCCAGCTCCAGCGCCGTGATTGCCTCGGGCAGCTTGCCCTGGTTCATCAGCTCAGCGCCTGCGTTGAAGGCCTGGATCCAGCCCTGCTCGCGCTCGCTGGCGATCTCCTCCGCATACGGCGGATGGATCGCGACGGCCTTGTCGAACGCGGCGTCGGCTTCCTGGAAACGATTCAGCCCCACGTAGGCCTGGCCGGCCAGCAGGTAAAGCTTGGCGTTCAGCGAGTCCTTCGAGGCGATCCCCTGCTGCAGCTGCGCCAGGGCCTGCTCGTACAGCGGCTGCTTCGCGGCGGCGTCCGTCTTCGCCATGGCCAGCCCGATGAACTTCGACGCTTCCTTGGTATACTTGTTGTCCTTCTGCGCACTCGCGGTCACCGGCACCAGCAACGCCAGTCCCAGCCCGAGCAACGATGCAGCGTACCGCTTCATGACGGCCTCCTGAAATCCGGATTAGAGGGGCAGGTTCATTGCTGGTGCGCGCCTGCCGTTCCCGGGATCGCGTCCAAGCAGGCCGGTCTGCGCAACGCCCCCCGCGCTCGCAGCCGGCCATCCGGCACAACACGTCCGAAAAAGATAGCAGCACCAAGCCTCGCGCGGCATATGGCCGCTGCGTTGGTTTTTGCACCCCGCGGGAGCATCGCAGGTTCCAGGGTTCCAACAGGCCCGGCTCAGCCGCGGCCCCGGGGCTCCGGCGTCGTCGGCTGGGTCGCGGCCTGCAGTCCCCGCGCCACCTCGGGCAGGATGCCCAGCCGCTCGTAGATCGGGCGCACGTGCTGCCGGAGCAGCGGCAGCCGCAGGGCGAAAAAGACGCCGGCCGCGCCGCTCACGAGTCCGCCCAGGCCGATGGTGGCATTGGCGCCGATGCGTTCCGCGACCAGGCCGGCGAGCAGGCTGCCGATCGGGGCCATGCCAACGAAGGCCATGGTGAACATGCTCATCACCCGGCCGCGCTTGTCATCGTCGACGATGGTCTGAAGCACGGTGTTGGAGGATGCGATCTGCGCCATCATGCCGAACCCGGCCACGCCCAGGCAGAGCACCGAGAGCCAGAGCACGCGCGACAGAGAGAGGGCCATCAATCCCGCGCCGAAGAGCACGGCGGCCACGGCAATGACCCGTCCCAGGCCCCGGACCGAGCTGCGGCCGGCCAGGTAGACCGCGCCGGTGAGCGCGCCCAGGCCGATGGCGGACATCAGGAACCCCAGCGTCTCCGGTCCGCCCCGCAGGGTCTCGCCGGCTACCAGTGGAAGGAGCACCGTGAACGGGACGGCGAACAGGCTCACGATGGCCACGTGGGTGAGCACCAGCCGGATGGGCGGAAACCCGAACGCGTAGCGGAACCCCTCGGCCAGGTGCCCGAGCATCCGCCCCGGCTGCGCGCGGCCGTGCGGCCGGTCCACGCGCATCAGAGACAACGAGGCCAGCACGGCCACATAGCTCGCGCCATTGAGGAGGATCACCCAGCCTTCGCCCACCAGGCCGATCGCCAGCCCGGCGATAGCCGGGCCGATCAGCCGGGCCACGTTGAACATGGACGAATTCAGGGCGATGGCGTTGGGCAGATCCTGCCGGTCCTGGACCATCTCGATGAGGAAAGCCTGCCGGGCGGGGATGTCGAACGCGGTCGCGGCGCCCAGCACGGACATCAGCAGTACGATCCAGAGGATGGTCACCTGGCCGGCCAGCACCAGCGCCCCCAGGAGTAGCGCCTGGATCATCATGACCAGCTGCGTGGTCAGCACGATGCGGCGCTTGGGGTAACGGTCGGCGAGCACGCCGGCGAGGGGGGCGAGCAGGAAGGCGGGGCCCTGGGCGACGAAGCCCACCAGCCCGAGCAGCAGTGGGGAGCTGGTGAGGCGGTACACCAGCCAGCCGACTGCTACCTGCTGCATCCAGGTGCCGATCAGGGAGATCGACTGGCCCGCCGCGAACAGCCGGAAATTGCGGTGCCGCAGGGCGCGCAGCGCGTACGCAACGCGGGGTTCTCCGGCAGCGGTCAGGCTCATGTCTCCAACGATCGACCCGGCGGCCGGCGCCGGCAAGGCGGGCTGGTGGTGCGCCAGCGCCCGCCGGAATCCTCACGGCGGCCCGGGATTTCGGTCACAACTCTGGACAAGCGGCCAACTTACGCGTATATACCTCAGGTAGAGGCTGAGGTGGAGGCAGTTCCCCGCTGTTTCCCCCGCCAGATGCATGGGCCGAGCCGCCTTCCCCGGCGGGTGAATCGGCCTGCGGCAAACGGTCATCGGAATACCCAGGAGCCATGCGTCCGGTTTTCCCGGTCATTGTTGGCACGATGCTGCTCGCGAGCGCCGCCGGTACGGCAGCGCAGACGCTCAAGGGCTCGCGCGTGGCCATGGAGCGGCAGCATGAAGTGGCGCGCGCGCAGGACCTGACGTTCCTGCGGGATGGCGCTCACATCCGGAAGTTCGTGGCGCTCGGTCTCCTGGTTTCCGTGGCGGGCAGCGAAGACTACGAGCTCGACGACGTATCGTTCCCCTACGCCCGGCCCGCGCTCCGGACGTTCATCACCCGCCTGTCCCGGCAATACCGGCAGGCGTGCGGCGAGAAGCTGGTGCTGACCAGCCTGACCCGGCCGCTCTCGGAACAGCCGCTCAACGCGTCCGACCTCTCGGTCCACCCGGCCGGCATGGCAGTGGACCTGCGGGTCAGCGACCGCGGCTCGTGCGAGCGGTGGCTCAACCGCACGCTGCTCGCGCTGGAGGAGGACGGGGTGCTGGATGCGACCCGGGAACGGCGCCCGCCGCATTTCCACGTCGCGGTGTTCCCGGAAGCGTATCTGCGTTACGTCCGGCGAGTGGCGGGGCCGCGCGCCCCGAAGCTGGCCGGCGCGGCCGGCACCGGCGCCATCCAGGTCGCGGCCGCGCAGGTACCGGACCGGACCGGGACCGCGCCGGGACAGTACGAGGTGAACCGGGGCGACTCGCTGTGGACCATCGCCCGCCGCTTCAACACCACGGTCGCGCAGCTCAAGGAGATCAACAACCTGCGCAGCTCCCGGATCGCAGCCGGCCAGGTGATCAGCGTGCCGCCCGCGGGCGGCGCGCCCTGACGGGCGTGCAGCGCGCCGCGGCCCTGAGCCGCTACCGGTAGCGCGCGGGAATAGCGAGCCGCACCCACTCCGCGGTGCGCTTCCCCGGCCGGTAAGGGGCCGCGGGATCGCGCCCGAAGATTCCGCTCCAGCCCTCGCGGGCGGCGCGCTGCAGCAGCGCGTCGGCATCTGCGCCCGCGGGCGTGAGCCGCACTCCCGGGACCCGACGCCGCTCGAAGAGCGATTCCAGGACGCGGCGGCGGTCCCGCCAGCCGCGGGCCAGCAGGCTTTCCGATCCGCGCAGCAGGAGGTCCAGCACGATCAGGCGCGCGCCCTGCCCGGCACCTGCCACCTCGCCGTCGAGCACGAACGGCGTGCCGGTCCGCTCGGCGAGACGCGCCAGCGCGTCGGCCAGCTCGGGGAACGCGGCGCTCCGGTCGCGTCCCCGCTCATCGAGCAGGGCAGCCGCTCCGGGAACGGCGTCGGCGAGCAGCCGCTCGCCGCCGGGCCAGGCCTCGTAGACGAACCGCTCGGCCGGCAGCTTTCGAACCGCCTGCGGGAGCATGGGGCGGATGACGTCGCCCACCGGAAGCGGTGGCACATCCTCGGCCGTGCCGCGGCCCGAGCGCCACACCCGGTCTCGCGCGGTGGTGATCTCCACCATGGTCCGGCCGGTCGCCACCGAAGTGCCGTGCTCCGCCGCCAGGTCGCCACCGCGGCGCGCGTGCTCATCGCGGTGCTTGATGAGCAGCCATTTCGGCTTCCCGCCCGAATCCGTGCGCACCAGCGTCCACGCGCCGCGCATTCGCTCGCCCCGGAACGTCACGCGCAAACGCCCGGCCAGATACCCGGCGCGCAGCACCTGCTCCGGGTCAGCGCGCGGTCCGGCCTCGTCGGCCGTATACGTGCCCCGGTCCCAGAGCATGACCGTGCCTCCGCCGTACTCGCCCTTCGGGATCGTGCCCTCGAACGTGTTGTACTCCAGCGGGTGATCCTCCACCTGCATGGCCAGGCGCTTGTCGGCAGGATCCGCGCTCGGGCCCCGGGGCACCGCCCAGCTCTTCATCACCCCGTCCAGCTCCAGCCGCAGGTCGAAGTGCAGGTGCGTGGCAGCATGCTTCTGGATCACGAACTGCAGCCCGCGGCCGGGCGGGGACGAACGCGCCGCGCCGCCCGCCGGCTCGGCCGTGCGGCTGAAATCACGCTTGCCGCGGTACTCCGCGAGCTGCGCACCTGGATCTGCCCTGGCCGCACGCTGCCGCCTGCTCGCCATTCGTATCCTCCCTCCTTCCTCGCGCGCGCAGCCAGGCCCGCCCGGCCCCTGCCCCGAGCGGGGAGCCGGTACGGCCCGCCGCGGCGGACCACTTGCGACCGGGTGCGCGACGCGGGCATCATGCCCCCGGCGTGCCGGATCCCCGACGGCGGCGCCGCGCCCCGATGTACTCGCCGCGTAACCGATGGAGGAGCATATCGGCCCCCGCGCCCGGTCGCACCAGCCCGCAGGTATCTCCGGCGCGATCGTCGCCCTGGTGCGCGCGTTCGGGCCGACCGCCTGCACGCCCGCGCCCTCGCCGCCCGACCCAGGACCGCCACCGCCGCCCGC
>VEPF01000196.1:0-10140 GCA_012027055.1 Gemmatimonadota bacterium
CGGAGCGGCTCCTGCGCGAGCGCGGGAGCGGCGAGCAGGGCGCCTCGCAGGCCGGCGAGGAGCGCGGGCTTCACGATTTCCGGATGGCGCGTTGCCTGCCGGTGTTATCTTGCTGGGCATGGCGGACCACCACGAGGACGGCCGCAAGGTCATTGCGCGCAACAAGAAGGCGCTCCACGAGTACTTCATCCTGGACCGCTGGGAGGCCGGCATCGTGCTGCTCGGTCCGGAGGTGAAGTCGATCCGGGCCGGCAAGGTCAGCCTGGCGGAGGCGTACGCGCGCGTGGAGCACGGGGAGGCGTGGCTGCTCGACATGCACGTCACCCCGTACGATCCCGCCAGCCAGTTCAATGCGGACCCCGTACGCGCCCGCAAGCTGCTGCTCGGCAAGCGCGAGATCCGGCGGCTGATCGGGGCCACGCAACAGGAAGGCCTGACGCTGATCCCGCTGGACCTCTACCTGGCGCGGGGACTGGTGAAGCTCACCCTGGCGCTGGGGCGGGGCAAGAAGAACGTCGGCAAGCGCGAGGACATCAAGCGCCGCGACGCCCCGCGCGAGCTGCAACGCGCCATCCGGAAATCGTGAAGCCCGCGCTCCTCGCCACCCTGCTCGGCGCCCTGCTCGCCGCTCCCGCGCTCGCGCAGGAGCCGCTCCGCCTGCGCTACGCCGACGGAACCGCCGTCGCGGGACACCTCGCCGGCGATTCGGCCTGCTACTCGGTGAGTGCGGTCGAAGCCGCCGGGGGCCGGGCCATCCTGAGCGATGCCGGCGCCCGCCTGCTGCTGTTCGGTGACACCATCGAGCTGCAGACGACGTCTCCGTTCCTCAAGGTGCGAGGCGAGCTCGCGCAGCTGGCGCTCCCGGTGACCGTCGCGGCTGGCGAGCCGTGCATCCCGGAACAGTTCTTCGTGCAGTGGCTGCCCGCCCGTTACCCGGAGCGCATCAGCTATCGCGACGGCGTGCTGTACGTGACGAATCCGGCAGCAGCCGCAGCGCCGGCCGCGGCCGGCGCCGCGCGACCGCAGCCGCGCGTGGTGGTCATCGACCCGGGCCACGGCGGCCCCGACACCGGGCGCGTCGGGCCCAACGGCGTGGCCGAGAAGGACGTCGTGCTGAGCATCTCGCAACGGCTCGCCGGGCTGCTGCGCGCCCGTGGCTACGAGGTGTACCTGACGCGCACGCGGGACACGCTGATTGCGCTCGGCGACCGGCCCCGGCTGGCCAACCGCTGGAAAGGCGAGCGCCCGGGGGCACTCTTCCTCTCGATCCACGCCAACGCCACCCCGCGGCGCCAGCAGGCACAGGGCTTCGAGACCTTCTTCCTCTCGGAAGCCCGCACCGATGATGAGCGGCGGGTGGCGGAGATGGAAAACGCCTCGGTGGCATTCGAGGAGAAAGCGTCGCCCAGCCAGAGCAGCGACCTGGAGCAGCTGCTCAACGGGCTGCGCAACGACTTCTACGCGCGCGCCTCGAACGACCTTGCCGGCGTGATCCAGGACCGCATGGCCACGTTCCATCCCGGTCCCGACCGCGGCGTGAAGCGCGCCGGGTTCCGCGTCCTGGTGGGCGCGATCATGCCGGCCGTGCTGGTGGAAGTCGCGTTCATCTCCGATCGCCAGGAAGCCCGGGCCCTGGCGCGCGCCGCGTTCCAGCAGCAGCTCGCGGAAGGGATCGCAGGGGCGGTGGACGCGTATTTCGCGCAGCACGAGCATCTCTGGGCGGAGTCCCCCCGATGAGTCCCCGGCGGCGTTCCGCTACCGTCCTGCTGCTGACCTTGCTGGTCGGTGCCTGCGGCTACTTCAACTCCTACTACAACGCGCAGCGGCGCTTCAGCGAGGCGGAGCGCGCCGCCCGCCGGGGGGCGACCTCCGAAGCGACCAGCGCGTACGCGGATGCCATCGCGCGCGCCGCGGTCAGCTATCGCAAGCACCCGGACAGCCGCTGGTCCGATGATGCGCTCCTGCTCATCGGGCGAGCCCGTTTCGCGATGGGCGAGCACGAAGCGGCGCGCGCGGCGCTCGGGCGCGTGCTCGAACAGAGCCGCGATCGCGAGCTGCGCGCCGCCGCCGCCATCTATCTGGGCGCGGCACTGGTCCGGCTGGGGCGCGCCGACAGCGCCCTGGCTCCGCTCGCGCAGGGGCTCACCGGGGCGGAGACCGGCTCGGAGCTGCAGGCCCTGGGGCGCCTGTGGCTCGGCCGCGCTCATCTGGATCGGGGTGATCCGGCCGGCTGGGACGAGCTGGCGACCGCGGCCGCGCGTGCGGGGCCGCTGGCCACGGAAGCGTTGCTCGAGCAGGCCGCGCGCGGCATCGCCGTAGGCGATTCGGTGCGCGGCCTGCATGCGCTCGCGCAGCTGACCCGGGAGGAGGCCGCCGAGTCCCGGCTGGACAGCACGCTGGCGCTGGTCCGGCGGGCAGCCAGCGCGTGGGGTGGCACCCGAACCGCGGCGGCGCTGCCCGGCGGAGAGATCGACGGCTGGCAGTCGGACACGCGCACGCGTGTCGGCCTGGAGCGGGCCCTGCTGCTGGCCAGCGCCGGTGACACTGCGGCCGCCATCGCGGCCGCGTTGACGGCGGCGGAACGCTCTGCCGGGACCATCTCGGGGCAGGCGCGAGAGCTGGCCGCCGGCTGGCTGCTGGGCGTAGCCGACAGCATCGGCGACCTGGTGCGGGTCCGCGCCGTCCTGCTCCCGGCCGTCACCCACGAAGGTGCATTGCGGCAGGTGCGGCGGGTGCGCACGCTCGATGTCCTGCTCGACCGGGCCCGGGGCGGACAGACGGCAGCGCTCTTCGCCGCGGCCGAGTTCGCGCGCGACACCCTGCGCTCGCCGGGCCTCGCGCACCAGTTGTTCCTGGCTTACGCCGACGTGGGCGCGAGCACCGTCTGGGCGCCCAAGGCGTTGCTCGCCGCGCTGCAACTCGCGGTCGAATCGGAACAGGTCGAGCTCCGGCAGCGGATCCGGCAGTACGGCGGCAATCCGTACGTCGCGGCCGCGCAAGGCGAGAGCCCGGACCCCGCTGCGTACTCCGCCGCCGAGGAGCGCCTCGGCCGGGCGGTCGAGGCCGTGCGCACGGATGCGGCGGCGGCTGCGCTTGCCGGTGACCTGCGGGTGGGCCGCGCGGTCGCCGTGCTGGACAGCCTGCGCCTGCTCGCGCGCACCGACAGCATGCGGCTCCGCTGCGGGTCGCTCCTGGACAGCCTGACGCTCCACGGTATCCGCGCCGATAGCGTGCGGGCCGCGTGCCTGCGGTCGGACAGTGCGGGGATCACCCGTTTCCTGGCGATCGACACGCTGCAGCTGCGCGATTCCGTCGCCACCCGGGGAGCGCGCCCGAAAGTCGTGCGCGATACACTACAGGCACCATGACCGACCTGGTCCAGCAACTGCTCGGCACCACCTTCCAGAACCCGATCGTGCTCGCCAGCGGCACCTGCGGCTACGGCGAGGAACTGGACGGTCTGCTCGACATCGACACCGTTGGGGCGCTGGTAATCAAGGCTGTCACGCTCGAGCCGCGCGCCGGCAACGCCTCGCCGCGCGTCGCCGAGTTCGGAGCCGGCATGCTCAACTCCATCGGCCTGGCCAACGTGGGCGTGGACCGGGTGCTGGCCGAGAAACTGCCATGGCTCTCAGCCCGGCTGCGGCACGCCCGCGTCATCGTGAACGTCGCCGGCCGGACCGCGGAGGAGTACGGTGAGCTGTTGCGCCGGCTGGATGATGCGGCCGCCTTCGTCGCCTACGAGCTGAACGTATCCTGCCCCAACGTGAAGGAGGGCGGGGCCGTTTTCTGCTCGCGGGAGGACCTGCTCGCGGGCGCGGTGCGGGCGGCGCGCGCGGCCACCGCCCGGCCGCTCATCGTCAAGCTCGCGCCCAACATCCCGGATGTGGGGCGAATGGCCGAGGTGGCAGTGGCCGAAGGGGCCGACGCGCTCACCCTGGTCAATACCATGCCCGGCCTGCTCTATGACCTGGACAGCCGCCGGCCGGTGCTGGGGGCCGGGTCCGGCGGGGTGAGCGGGGCCGCCCTGCTCCCCATCGGCGTGCACGCCGTGCGCCAGGCCAGGCGGCGGGTGCAGGTCCCGCTGGTCGGGGCGGGTGGTGTCCGATCCGCCGCCGACGTCGTACAGTACCTGCTGGCGGGGGCCAGCCTGGTGCAACTCGGCACCGTCCTGTTCGCGGACCCCCGCGCTCCTGAGCGTGTATTGAACGGCCTGAGGCGCTACGTCCGCCAGGCCAGGCTGGAACACTGGACGGAACTGATCGGTGCCGGCCTCGAGCCCTGACCCGAGCCCCTGACCATGTCGACTCTGATCGTTGCCCTGGATCTGCCTTCGCCAGACGCGGCCCTCGCCCTCGTCGGGCGGCTCGGTGACGACGTCGATTTCTACAAGATCGGGTCGCCCCTCTTCACCCTCGCCGGCCCGCCGATCGTGCACGCGCTGCGCAAGCGCGGCAAGCGCGTGTTCCTCGATCTCAAGTACCACGACATCCCGAATACCGTGGCGGCAGCCGTGCGCGCCGCGACGGACCTGGGCGTGGAACTGCTCACCGTGCACGCCGGCGGGGGCATCGCCATGATGCAGGAGGCGGTGGCGGCCGCCGGCGACGATGGACCGCGCCTGGTGGGCGTGACCGTGCTCACGTCGTTCACGGCCTCCGATGTGGAGCAGGTCTGGGCCAAGCCCGTCACATCCGTGCACGACGAAGTGGTGCGGCTCGCGCGCCTGGCCGCCGCCGCGGGGCTGCACGGGGTGGTCTCATCGCCACTGGAGGTGGAGTACCTCAAGCGGCACCACGGCCGGGAATTCCTGGTCGTCACCCCGGGGATCCGGCCGGCCGGACACGCCCTGGGCGACCAGAACCGTGTGGCCACGCCCTCCGAGGCAGCCCGGGCCGGTGCCGACTACCTGGTAGTGGGACGCCCCGTGACTGCGGCTCCGGATCCGGCCGCCGTGGTGGCCGGGAACCGGGCCGAGCTGCAGACCGGGCTGGCGACCGCGTGATGCATGCCCGCCGCGCCGACCGGCTCGCGCTGCTCGCGCTCCTGGCCGCAGTGACCGCCGGCGCGCGGCCAGCCGCTGCCCAGGAGCCGCTCGCCCGGTTCACGGAGCAGCTGACCGTGGCCTGGGCGCGCGGCGACGCCGCGCTGATTGCCGGCCTGATCGTCGTTGATGGCGTGTCGATGTACGTCGAGGGCGAGCCGGCCGGCCCGCTCGCCATGCGGCAGGCCAAGGCGGTGCTGCGGCGCGTGTTCAGCGATGTCGAGACCGTGAGCGTCACGCTCGCGTCGCGGAAGATCCTGCCGGGCAAACCCGACCGGGCCTACCTCGAGCTGGTCTGGACGCGGCGCGCCCGCGGTACCACGATCCCCGACCGGGAAACCGTGTTCGTGGCCGTGGTCGACCAGGACCAGGGCTGGCGCATCACGGACATCCGCCTGCTGCAGTGACCTTGCGCCGCTCCGCCCGCAGCCCGATCTCCGGCCGGCCCGGGGCATGAGCACCAGGCGCGTGTCATGATCCGCACCCTCCAGCAACCGCCCATCGCCCAGCTCGGCGACAGCCTGCGCGCGCAGGTCCACGGCTGGCGCGACCGCTTCAGCCCCGATTGGGGCGAGGTGCTGTTCGACCTGCTCGAGGTCGCGGTCATCCTGACCGCCATGGCCGTGGCGTACCACCTCACCCGCTTCATCATCAACCGCGTGATCGTCCGCGAGGTCGCCGATGACGACCCGGTGGTGAAGCGCCTGCGCCGGCAGCGGGTGCAGACCGTGGCCGGGCTCGCCAACAACGTCATCCTGGTGGTGTTCGTCATCGTGGCCGTGCTCACCGTGCTGAGCACGGTCTGGGACATCGAGATCGGCCCGATCCTGGCCAGCGTGGGCGTGCTCGGGCTCGCGGTCTCGTTCGGAGCGCAGAGCCTGGTCAAGGACGTGATCAGCGGCACCTTCATGCTGCTCGAGGGGCAGTTCGGCCTCGGCGATGTGATCGCCGTCGGCGACGTCTCGGGCACGGTCGAAAAGATCACGCTCCGCACCACCGTGCTGCGCGACATCCGCGGTGCGGTCCACATCATCCCCAACGGCGAGATCACGCGCGTCACCAACCTGACCAAGTCGTGGTCGCGCGCGGTGCTCGACATTGGCGTGGACTACCGCGAGGACGTGGATCGCGTGATCGCCGTGCTGCAGCAGGAGGGGCAGCGGCTCTACGCCGACGAGCCCTGGGGCCAGCTCCTGCTCGATCCGCCGGAAGTGCTGGGCATCGAGACCTTCACGGACTCGGCCATCCAGATCCGCATGCTGGCCCGCACCCTGCCCGACAAGCAGTGGCAGGTGGGCCGCGAGCTGCGCCGGCGCATCAAGAACCGCTTCGATGCCGAGGGCATCCTGATTCCATTCCCGCACGTCACCGTCAGCTGGGCGGACGGGCAGGGGCCCCCGCCCGCGGCGGCCAGCGCGCCGGCGAAGCCGGAACCCGAGTCATGACCCTGCGCCTCTACAACACGCTCACCCGCTCGCTCGACGAGTTCCGGCCCATCCGGGAAGGCCGTGTCGGCGTCTACGCCTGCGGTCCCACGGTCTACCGGCCGCCGCACATCGGCAACTTCCGCACCTTCCTCTTCAACGACCTGCTGCACCGATACCTGGAGTGGAAGGGCTATGCCGTGACCTTCGTGATGAACCTCACGGACGTCGAAGACAAGATCATCGCCGAAGCGGCAGCCAGGGATCTGCACATAGGCGACGTCACCGCCCCCGTGACTGCGGCCTTCGAGGCCGACCTGCGCACGCTCGACATCCGTCCCGTCGACGTGCACCCGCGCGCCACGGAGCACATCGACGCCATGGTCTCGCTGGTCGGCAGGCTGCTCGAGAACGGGCACGCCTACGAGAAGGGCGGCACCGTCTACTTCGACATCTCGTCCTTCCCGCAGTACGGCCGGCTCGCGCGCATCGAAGCGCAGGACGTCCGCGCCGGAGCTGGTCTGGCCGCGCGCGCGGGCGGCATCGACGCGGACGAATACGAGAAAGGTGATGCCCGCGATTTCGCGCTCTGGAAGGCGGCCCGGGACGACGACCGGCGGGCCGGCGCCGCCTGGCCGACCCCCTGGGGAGAAGGCCGCCCCGGCTGGCACATCGAGTGCTCCGCCATGAGCATGCAGGTGCTGGGCGAGACGTTCGACATCCACACCGGCGGCGAAGACCTGGTCTTCCCGCACCACGAGGACGAGATCGCCCAGTCGGAGGGCGCGACCGGCCAGCCGTTCGCGCACTACTGGCTGCACGTGAAGCATCTGCTGGTCGATGGCGAGAAGATGTCCAAGTCGAAGCGCAACGACTACACCATCGCGCAGCTCCTGGAGCTGGGCCATCAGCCGTCGGCCGTCCGTTACCTGCTGCTCAGCGCCCAGTATCGCAAGGAACTGAACTTCTCGTTCGACGGGCTGGGCGCAGCGCGCACCAGCCTCCAGCGCCTCCTCGATTTCGAGCGGCGCCTGGCCGATGCGCCCACCCGCGCCGATGCGCCGCTCTCCGCATTGCCCCGGCTGGCGACCCGAATGCTCACCGAGTTCGAAGCCGCGCTCGACGATGACCTGAACACTCCCGCCGCGCTCGCCGCGCTGTTCAACTTCGTCCGCGAAGCGAACGCGGAGCTGGATCGCGACCAGCCCCTCGACCAGGGCGCCATCGGGGCCGCGCGCAGCGCGCTACAGCGGGCGGATGACGCGCTCGGCGTGCTGGCGCTCGCACGTATGGAAAGCCAGGCCGTGGACGATGAATTCGGCAGCTGGGTCGAGCAGCGGATCGAAGCCCGGCGCCTGGCCCGCGAAAGCCGCGACTTCGCCACGGCGGACCGCATCCGGGACGAGCTGAAACAGCGCGGCGTAGTGCTCGAGGATACGCCTAGGGGAGTGCGCTGGCGGCGAGGCTGAAACGCGGTTGGGCGCTCCGCGCGTTCCGTTCCTGGTCGTTCGATGAACAGCCCTGGAACCGCGGGCGGGCGCTGGCAGGCAGCGCGCACCAGCGGTTCGTGCGCAGCGAGCCGGCGGCTGCCTTCGTGCGGGCTGACTGGCTCCGCCACCGGGGTGACACCAACCGCCACGATGCCCCGTCGGTCCGCCTCCCGGGGCGCCGCTAGGCCGAGGCGTTCTTCTTCGTGTCGGGTCGCGCGCCGGCTCAGCCGGACGCCCTCAGTGACTGGGCGTCAGGCGGAAGTTGTGCGCTTGCTCCACGTACTGTCCGTCGCGGCTGAGTACGCGCGACACCATCGCCACCAGCGCCGTGCTCTCGTCCGCGAACTGTACCTGCCCGTTCAGGTGCCAACTGAAGGTGTTGCGTCTCGTGCCGGTCGCCTGGGCGTCGTTGTCGAGGCGCATGAACCGTCCCATGCCCTCGGCCAGGATCGGAGCCGGGGTCGCGCCGCACCTCATGGTGCCCGGATTACCCTGGTAGAGGTACAGGTACAGGCGCCCCATCTCCAGCGTGTTGATCACTTTCCTGAGCAGGCCGACGTCCTGCACGCTCGTGTGCGACACCGCCTCATACACCGGGCCACAGGCCGGGTAGTGCGGGGCCGCGTACAGCAGAAGGTTGGTTTCCCCGTCGTAGAAGCCGATCCCCTGAATGCCGTACGGCGTCCGCTCCAGGTTCGTCAGATCGGCCGGACCGTTGATGAAGTCGAACCGGGCGTCGTTCTCCGGACGCGTCGGGGACTCGGAACAGGCAGCGACCAGCAGGACCAGGAGTGCGGCTCGTGACAGACTACGCGCAGGCATAGGCTGCTCCGCCTGTGAAGGTGCGGGTATCGCTCCAGGAGTACTTGCGAAGGTACGCAGTGCCTGGGGGCCGGTCAAATGATTTGCATGGCGGATTGTGCGCGGACGGATCCGCAGCCACCCTTCCACCCGAAAGTAACTGGAGCCGCCTGGCGGAAGTCATTACCTTGTACCTGCAACGCACTTGGTTCTGCCTCCGCAGGGGATCGCTCCGCGGTTCGCGAGTGCGGGTCGCTGGCGTAGCTCAGTTGGCAGAGCAGCTGATTTGTAATCAGCAGGTCCCCGGTTCGAGCCCGGGCGCCAGCTTCGAGGAGGTCAAAGCCCCGCAACGCCTTTGCCGTGCGGGGCTTTTCCCGGTCCAGGCGGTTCAGTCGCGTTTGTGCGTTCCGCGCACTGACGATGGCGCGTTGCCCGCCAGGCGAATCGAAGGTTGCCCGTTATCTCGGCCGCCGTCTTCACCGGGATCTCGGACTCGCCGATGGCCGGTGTGCCCCACCAGCCCCGCCGTGCTGCTTGCCCCACTCCAGCGCAGTATTGATCGTCGGTCGGCCCGCACGGGAGGCGCGGGCTTCCCGGGTGTGGCCAACGGCGCCTGCGCGGTGCCAGCTCCGCTGGCAGTGGACGCCAGCGTTGCCGACAGAGCCGCACTCGCCAATCTTGTCTGCGGCTGCTGCCGTCCCACCGCGGCCGCGGAGGTGCGCCCCTATGTGGTCGTTCCTCGCCCAATCGAGAAAGGGAAAGCTCGCCCCCTCGGGCCACTGCCTGCCTCGCGGGTACCCGCGTCCTTCTGAAACTGCCGAGTCGGCACGCCACGGTGGCGCGACGAGGCCATCGCCCGATTCCTCACCGTCTCGCGGCGCCCCGGCCCGTCTGACGGTGACCGGAGTGGGCGCGAGCCGCGCTTGAGCAGATGACCCGGGAACGGAAAGGCCCGCCGACCATGCCCCAGGAAACACAGGGTACCAAGCAATGAGATACTCGCCCAGCATCGAACTCATCATGCAACTCGCGGCGCGCGAAGCTGTCGGCGGCCGGTTCGCGAAAATCGAGCCCGAGCACCTGCTGCTGGCGCTGCTCAAGTTCTCCGAGATCGACGTGGCGGCTCTGGCGGGACCGGGCGGGCTGGAACCGTTGCGGCCGCTGCGCGACGAGCAGAATGACCTCACGCGGATCCTGAAAGCGCGCAACATCGACTCGACGCTGCTCCGCCGACGACTGCGCTCGGCGCTCGGGAGAGGTGATCGATCGCCCGACCAATCGGGGATTCACCGCTCGGACGACGCCAAGCGAGTATTTGTTGCGGCGGAGTTGCTCGCTGGGGAGTCTGACGCGGAGCGACCGGTGTCGTGCGGCGACGAAA
>VEPF01000196.1:10150-17199 GCA_012027055.1 Gemmatimonadota bacterium
GTCGCCGCTCGTGGCCCGGCTGCTGGGCGGCGAGCCCGCAGCCAAGGCATTCGAGGCCGCCAGAGGCGAGGCGCCTCGCGGCGGCGCGGCGCAACCATCGGAGCCGACGCCGCTGGCCGAGCTGAGCGACGCGGTCAAGAAGCTGCGGGACAGGCTCAGGGCCAGGGTCTTCGGACAGGACCACGCGATCCAGGCGTTTGTCGAGGGTCTGTTCGGCGCCGAGTTCGTCGCCGATGTGGACACGGCGCGGCGCCGGCCGAAGGGACTGTTCGTCTTCGCCGGGCCGCCGGGCGTGGGCAAAACGTTCCTCGCCGAGTCGTGTGCCGAAGCGCTCGGGCGCCCCTTCAAGCGGTTCGACATGACCGCCTACTCGGACCACCAGGCAGGCCATGCGCTCATCGGCATGCATCCGAGCTACCAGAATGCGCACCCAGGCCAACTCACGGCATTCGTGGGGGAGCACCCGGACGCGGTGCTGCTGTTCGACGAGATCGAGAAGGCCCACCTCAACACCCTGCAGCTCTTTCTGCAGGTTCTGGACGCGGGGCGTCTGGAGGACAAGTTCGCTGAGGAGTCGGTGTCGTTTCGAGACGCGACCGTCATCTTCACGACCAACGCCGGGAAGTCGGTTTACGACCGGCCCAACGCCACGGGCGTCAACTCCGCCAACAGCGCCTACCACCGCAAAACCATCCTGGGCGCTCTCGAGAAGGAGAAGGACCCGCGCACGGGTGAGTATGTCTTCCCGCAGGCGCTCTGCTCGCGACTCGCTACTGGCTATCCCGTGATGTTCAATCACCTCGGTGTCAGCGAGCTCGAGCGGCTCGCCAGGGCCGAAACAGGTCGCCAGGCCCACCTCCTGGAGCAGCGCTACCAGAAGCAGGTGGAGTTCGACCCGGCCGTTCCGCTCTGTCTCGTCCTGCGCGAAGGAGCCAGTTCGGACGCGCGCACGGTGAAGGTGCAGGTGGAGACGTTCGTCAAGACGGAGATGTACAAGTTCTGTCAGCTGTTCCGGCCGGAGCGGTTGCGGGAGGTGATCGGTAACGCCCGCCGGATCGTCTTCGACGTCGACGATCTGACGGCAGCGACTCCCGAGATCCGATTGCTGCTCGAGCCACCCGAGAACCCGAGGATCCTCCTGGTGGCGGACGAGCGGGTCGCACGACTCTGGATGGAGCGGGTTCCCGGCGTGTCGTGGCGGGCGGCGGCCGACCTGAGCCGGGCGCTCAGCATCCTGGCGGCGGAGGAAGTCGATCTCGTGCTGTTGGATCTGTGGGTCGGTCGGGAGAATCTTCCGACCATGGTGGTGCAGGACCCGCTGGCCACGGTACGCCAATTCGATTTCGTACCGGCCGCGTCACGGGGCCTGGCGGAAGGCCAGGAGATACTCCAGGCACTGCACGAGAAGCACCCCGAGGTGCCCTGCTACCTGCTGTCGTTCGCGCAGGAGGGTATCGGAGTGGACGAAGAGCTGTTCCTGACCTGCGTCCGTTCGGGCGGCGCGCGCGGCATGATCGAGACCGGGTTCGTCTCCGACCAGAGCCAGGACTGGCAGAGTGTCCGGGACGAACTGGCCGGCTCGCTGCGAACGATCAGCCTGCAGATCTGGCGCGAGCGGAAAGCCCGGGAACTCGGCGCGGAGCACAAGACGCTGGGCTTCGACACCGCGCCGAGGATCAGGCCCGACGATGGCACGATCGAGATACGGCTCCGCAATCTGCGTCTCGCGCGGGCGGTAGCGGCGGAGGACGTGTCGGAAGTGCTTGACGACGTCGAGCGACCGAACGTGTCGTTCGCCGACGTATACGGAGCGGATGCCGCGAAAGGCGAGCTGCAGTACATCGTCAACTGGTTGAAAGAGCCACGCAAGTACCGCGCGATGGGTCTCCGTCCGCCCCGCGGGATCCTGTTGTTCGGTCACCCGGGAACCGGCAAGACCATGCTCGCGCGGGCCCTCGCGGGCGAATCGAACGTGGCCTTCCTGGTGACGTCCGCGGCCAACTTCGTCACGATCTGGCAGGGCAGCGGTCCGCAGAACGTGCGCGACCTGTTCGAGCGCGCGCGGCGTTACGCTCCGGCCATCGTCTTCATCGACGAGATCGACGCGATCGGGAAGAAGCGCGGCGGCGGCGCGGGCGGCCAGGCCTCGGCAGAGCAGACCCTGAACGCCCTTCTGACCGAAATGGACGGCTTCACGACACCCGCGAACCGGCCCGTCGTGGTGATCGCGGCCACCAACCTCGTCGACCTCCTGGACGACGCACTCCGCCGCCGGTTCGACCGCGAGATCGAGGTGGACAGACCGGACCGTGCCGGTCGGGCGGCGTACTTGAAACGTCGCCTGCAGGGAGTCGGCGGGCGGGTCGTGTCCGACGCTGTCATCGAGAGGATGGCGGGGCAGTCGGCCGGCATGACCATCGCGGAGCTGGAACGAATTGTGGAGCTCGCAGGGCGCATGGCCGCGGGCGGTGACGGGGTGGTTAGGGACGCAATCGTCGAAGAGGCGTTCGAGCGGATGCGGATGGGCGAGGCCAGGGCCACCACGGACCAGGACACCTTGCTTCGGGTCGCCCGGCACGAGGCAGGGCATTGTCTGATAGGCTGGCTGCGGGGCGAGAAGCCGGTCCAGATCACGATCATGGCGCGCGGCCGCGCCGGCGGGTTCGTGGAGCGTGAGGCCGACGAGGACCGGATGCTGTACACCAAGGGCGAGCTCGAGGGGATGATCCGGCAGTCCATGGGCGGGCGCGCCGCTGAGCTGCTTTTCTACGGCGAAGACGAGGGTCTGAGCACCGGTGTGGGCGAGGACCTGCGTGCGGCCACCCGCTATGCCGAGCTGATGGTGCGCAGCTACGGGATGGACACGTCGGTGGGCCAGGTTGCGCTGGACCCACAGCGATTCGACAACGGCCCGCTGGCAGCGGACGTGATGCGGGGTGCGGCGCGGATCGTAAAGGAACAACTCGAGCGAGGGCGCCAGGAGCTGGCCCAGCACCAGGCCGCACTCGATCGGCTGGTGGCGGAGCTGATGGAGCAGAACCGGCTTACCCGGAGCGACCTGGAGGAAATCCTCGCGGGCGCGTCGCCAGGCTGAGGGCGCAACCGGGATCCATCATTTCGGGCAGTAGGTGACGCGCGTCCACGCTCGTATCACACCCTCCTGCTCGAGCCAGATTGCGCAGCCGGAGAAGAGCTGCTCGTCGTCTCCGAAACGGTGCTTGAACTCGCGTGAGTGAGCGTAGTCACCGTAGAGGTGTTGGCAGTCCGGCTCGCCGTGGCACGCTCGGAGAAAGGCGGACAGCACAGCCCGCGCCGGGACCGATTGTCGGGTGCTTGCCTCCAGGTCGACGTTTGGACGGAAGTCACGCAGCCTCTCCCGGGCGATGAATCGGCACCTGTGCACGAATCCGTCCTCCAGGGGCGCTGCGCTCGCTTCCAGGAAGAACGCGTACTCGAGCCCCAGAGCGTCGAGCGCGGGACCTATCTCTGCTGCCTGCTGCCAATCGTCCGGGAATGGGCAAACGAACATGCGGTCCAGATCGACTCCCTGGTGGGTCATGCCGGACCTGCAGCCGGCGGCCGCCGTATTCGACAGGTCGTTCGGGCGGAACGCCGGGCTCAGACAGTGCCCGAATCCACACAGCCGCTCTGGATCTCCCGGTTCGGTTGAACGGCGCAGCAACATCGGAATCACGACCTCCTCATGGCCCATGTAAGCCGGGCCGGGGAAACGGTTTACCGCGACGTCACCAAGCGTTGTCTGCATGCCTGACCTACGAGCCGACTGGTCGACGCATGACTGCCCCTGGCTGCCACGCCCTTGACGGAGACCGGACCGCCGCAGATTGTTGAAAAGTTGTACGCTGCGCAACGTTTGCTCCTCCCTCCTCGGGGCACGCGAGCTATGTGGTTGCGGCAGCCCGGTCGCGCCATTCCCCCAACCGGTCATTCCGTTCGGACCGGCCGCAGCCGAACCTGTGAAGCCACCGACACGACATGTAGTGTCTCGCCGCGCCGCTCCCGGACCCCGCCCGAATCTCCCGCCGAAGGTGCACCATGACGCCGCCCGACTCGAACAGTGAATCCGAGCCCTTCGAGTTGCTCGCGCCCCTGGGCTCGGGTGGGTTCGCAGCGACCTTCAAGGCCCGGGTTCTGGACGAAGAGCTCGTCCGGGACTGGGGATCCGACATCGTCGCGGTGAAGATCCCCTTGGGGAAGAAGCAGGAGCACGTTCTCGCGAAGGAAATTGAAAGGGGTGGATTCCTGCATTTGCGTCTCCGCGGCCTGCAGGCGACCAACCTGGTGCGGTACCTTGGCTTCTGCGTCTTCCGCGGCCAGCTCGTCATGGCCATGCAGTACGTCTCCGGGGGTAGCCTCCGGGGCATCATCGGTTCAGTGGGCGTCCAGAAGCCGCTACCGCTGGACCAGGCTGTCGAGATCACGGAGGGCATACTCGCCGGTCTCGCCGCGATGCATCGGGAGCGCATGTTCCACCGGGATATCAAGCCCGAGAATATTCTCATGGACGGCCGCGTTCCCAAGATCGCCGATTTGGGGATCTCGGAGATGCTGAACTCCGACGAGCTGGCATCCCAGGCAGGGACGTTGCACTTCATGTCGCCCGAGCTCCTTGGCACCGAGGGAGCCTCGTTCCCATCGGACATCTGGTCCCTGGGGGTCACCTTCTACGAGATGGTTACGGGACACCTCCCGTTCGGCGACCTCAGCACACCGATGGGGGTGATCGTGGATCGCATTCGCCGCGGTGAGATCCCGCCTCCGCGGGCTCATCGCCCGGACATTCCCGAGGAGCTCCAGAGGATCGTCCTGAAGGCCATGGAGCACCGCCCGGAAGACCGGTTCCACTCGGCCGAGGAGATGATCGAGAACCTCGAGGCGTGGCGACTGGGGGGGGCGAAGGCGAAGGTGAACGAGGAGCTGGAGGCGGCCCGGGAACTCCTGAGCAGCATGGAGCCGCCCCCCGGTGCGGAGGGGAAGCTGAGGGGCCTGGTGGCGAAATATCCGGACGACCCCAGGGCGTACCAGTACCTGGGGGAGTACTACAACCGGTGCCAGCGGCCAGGCGACGCCATCAGTGCCTTCCAGGAGGGGTTGAAGCGCGCTCCGCAGGACGCCCTTCTCCACTGGGACCTGGCCCTCTCCCTCCAGAGGAAGGGAAAGAAGGTGGAAGCGGCCGCGTCGCTGGAGCAGGCGATCGCGCTCGGGCTGGACGCGAGCATGCAGCGCCACGCCCATATGCTGTTGAAGGCACTGAAAGCCCGCTGACATGCTCGTCCTCGATTGCTGCGCGCTCTCGGAGGCCGGGCGCAGGCCGGAGGCAAACGAGGATTTCATCTCCATGAATCCGGCCGTGGGTCTGTTCGCCGTGGCTGATGGGATGGGGGGGCGGCCCGGAGGCGAAAAGGCCAGCTGCCTGGCCGTCGAGACGTTCCTCTCCCGCGCCGCTCCGGTGGGCAACCACCGCGCTGATCACGACTCGCTCCGCCGCATCGTCGCCGAAGTCAATCGGGCCGTCCGTGCGCTCGGCGAATCCGACCCCATGCTAACGGGCATCGGCACCACCCTGTCGGCCCTGGTCCTGGACGAGACCGGCGGCACGGTGGTGCACGTGGGGGACAGCAGGATCCTCCGCTTCCGCAATGGCAGGCTTCGGCAGCTCACATCGGACCACACGGTGGAAGCGGAATACCGGCGGGAAGCCAGCGAGGCCGCCGCGCCACTGAACCCGAGCATCGGCGCCATGCTCGCGCGGGCCATCGGCACCCGCGAGACCGTGACGGCGGATTTCCTGGACATCGACGTGCAGGGCGGCGACATGCTTCTGCTGGTCACCGACGGCGTCTCCAAGGTGCTGGAACCGGCCGCCCTCGAGGCTCTGCTCCGGGCGAGCGACGGGGCAGAAGACGCCCGGGGGATCTGCACGCGGCTACTCCAGGCGGTGCTGGGTCGCAGGCCGGACGACGACGCGACGCTCGGAGTGGTGTGTGTGAGCGAGAGCGGCTCGCCAGGGAGCGCAGTCGCATGAGCGACGCGCTCTTCGCTCTAGGAGAAGCCGTGGAGCAGGATGTCCGGCGCCTCATGCGCGACCTGGCGGAGGCCCGCTTGAGCCTGGACGAAAACCGGCGCGCGGGGGAAGATCACGTCGAGTCGCTCCTTCTCCGGATCCTGGACGCGCAGGACGCGTTTGAGCGCGTGTTCGAGGCCACCCGCGCGAAGGATGGGGAAGTGACTCCGCAGATGAAGATCTGGCTCGGGAACTTCCGGACCGTGAAGCGTCTCCTCGAGGTGCTCCTGAAGGAGGAAGGGGTGGTGGCCGTCGAGAACTTCGCGGGTGGCTTCGACCCGGCGTGTCACAAAGTGGCCGAGACCGTGGCCGACCCCTCGCTCCCCGATGGGACCATCGTCCGGGAGTTGCGACGGGGTTACGTCCGGGGCCAGAAGATCCTGAGGAAGTCCGAGGTGGTGCTGGTCAAGAACGCTGACTGAGGGAGGAAGGTCCCATGGGCAAGCTCGTAGGCATCGACCTGGGAACCACCAACTCCGTGATCGCGATCGTGGACGGTCCCAGGCCTCGGGTGCTGGACAGTCGGGAGAACAGGCCCGAGATCCGTTCCGTGGTGAGCCTGAGGCACCGCAAGGGGAAGAAGGATGCCGCGGAGGGAGACCGGGGGGAGATCCTGGTCGGCGACGTGGCCTACGACAACTGGGGAGCAGCCCCGCGGGACACCGTGCTCTCGGTGAAGCGGCTCATGGGTCGCGCGATGGCCGACCCCGAAGTGCAGAAGATCCAGGAGTGGGCCCAGTACCAGGTGAAGGCTCCCACGCGCGGCACGAAAGACAGTGTGCGGGTTGTGCTGGGGGACAGCGAGTATGCCCCTGACGACATCTCGGCCATGATCCTCAGGAAGGCCAAGGAGGACGCCGAGTACAAACTGGGCGCGGAGGTCACCCACGCCGTCGTTACCGTGCCCGCCTACTACTCGCCGGTCCAGCGGGAAGCGCCGCGCACGGCCGGCCTCACGGCGGGC
>VEPF01000362.1:0-2194 GCA_012027055.1 Gemmatimonadota bacterium
CGTCAGCATGGCGTACCCGACGCCGGCGGCGATCGGAAATACCACGCCGAGGACCGCCGTGATGGCGGCGGGCCGACCCACCTGCAGGAGCTCGTCGGTCTTCGTCTCGAGGCCCACCGCGAACAGCAGGATCACGACGCCGATCTCGGAGAGCACGAGCGCCGTCTCGCCCGGCGTGACGAGGGCCAGCGCGTAGGGCCCGACGCCGACGCCCCCGATGAGCTCGCCGATGACGGCCGGCTGGCGGAGACGCCGGTGGGCGGCGTTCCGGTCGCCGTCACCAGCGGCAACACGCCGACCAACGATCCCCTGCACGTGTTCTAGGCAGCGGACCCATGGCCGAGCGCAAGCCAGTCCACGAGTACTACGACGCCGTGATCGACCTGGGCGCCGCCACCCCCGGGGGCTCGTATGCCGCGGCCATCATCAAGGTCACCTACTGGCTCGGGTCCCGGGGCAGTCGCTGCTCGCCCGCGCCCGCGCTGCCACTCGAGAACGATGTGCGCGATCCGGCACTCGATCCGCGGGTGCCGCCGCACACGGACTTCTGGCCGCACAAGGCGTTCGCGGACGTGGGCGTGATCGGGAGCGCGTACGCGCCGCCGGGACGTCCCGTGCAGGGCATGCGGGCCGGCATCGAGATCGCGGGCCGGGCCAAGTACGTGGACGTGTTCGGGGACCGCACCGTGGAGTGGAGCACGGGGCGACCGCGCATCACGGCGCCGCAGCCGTTCGAGAAGATGCCGCTCGATCACCGGCACGCGTATGGCGGCGTCGATCTGCGGGTGCCGTTCGCCAAGGCGGACCCGCGCGCCATGGGGATCACGCTCGACTCCGACCATCCGGGCATCTACCCGCGCAATCCCTGGGGCAAGGGCTACATCGCCTCGCCGGAGCCGCTCGAGGGCTTTCACCTGCCCAACCTGGAAGACCCCTCGGACCGGCTCACCGACGAGCGCGTTATCGCCACGCCCGAATTGTGGTACCGGCAGCCGCTGCCCTGGTACCTCGACTGGATGCCGATCAACTGCTTCCCCCGGTGCATGTTCGTCTCCATCGACTGCGACCCGTGGTTCCCGCCGCCCGACGACGCGACCCTGGCCGAGGTGCGCTACGGGATTCTGCCCAACGGCTACCGGACCGTGCTCAAGGACCAGGGGATCGGCATGCCGCCGGCGTGGCAGTTCCGGCAGGAAGCGGCGCACGGATTGGTACTGCCGAACCCGTTCTACGGCGCTCCCATCCGCCTGACCGGGATGCATCCGGAGCAGCCGGTGATCGAGTGCACCGTGCCGGAAGCGCCGCCCACCGTATACCTGATGATGGAGCAGAGCGTGGAGCGGGTGGAACCGCAGCTCACCACGCTGGCGATCTACCCGGAGCGCGGGTTGCTGACCATGACGTACACCGCGAGCCGGCCCACGCCGCGGCCGTTCATTCCCGGCATCCACAAGCACATCCCGATCGCCGTGTCGGTCAACGGCGACACTCCCATCGCCTATCAGGCGCCGCAGCCGGTGCGCGAGAAACTGAAGCAGGCACAGAAGGGTAGCGGATCATGAGTCAGCAGCAGGCAGTCGCACTGAAGGTACTGGAGCCGAACCCCGCGGCCGCGGACGAGGCGCGCGCGCCCCACCCGGCGCCGGGCATGCTGGTGGGCATCTGTGTCAGCGATGCGCATCCGACGTTGCGGGGGCGAGTGCACATCCGCTGGATGAGCGCGGAGGGAGAAGCGCAGGACGCGTGGCTGCCGCAGGTGCAGGGCGTGGTGGCGCGGGAAGGTGACCGGGTGCTGCTCGCGAGCCCGAGCAACCACGACGAGCAGATCGTGATCGGAGTGCTGGACGGGCTGGGGGCGAATATCGAAGTACCGGCCAGCGAGCGGGGACCGCTGCTGCAGCTGGCACCGGACGAAGCCCTGCGCATTGCCGGCCCGGACGGCCAGCCGATCCTGGAGGTGAAGGTCACCCCGACCGGGCCGGAAGTGCGGCTGTTCGTACCCGCGGAGGGGCTGCAGCTTCCCGGCGCCTTCCGGGTGAGCGCGGAGGAGATCGAGCTGCAGGCCAGGAACGGGGAGCTCCGGATCGATGCAGCGGGTGATGTGAAGGTCGCCGGGGAGATCATCCGTCTCAACTGACGCCAGACTGCCCAGTCGGGGGGATCCGCATGACGCTGATCATGCAGCCCGCCGGCG
>VEPF01000362.1:2204-3159 GCA_012027055.1 Gemmatimonadota bacterium
GCGACATCACGCCGGGGGTTTACCAGACCTTCGATGTGGACTCCCTCGCCGACCTGGTGGATGTGGCCAGCGGCAAGGAACCGGCCGCGGCGACCATCGACTACGACATGCGTTTCGACCGGGTCGATAATCGGGTCACGGCGGTGGACCTGACCATATCGCTGAACATCGACATGCCCGAATGGTCGAAGGCCGGCAGGCGGCCGAAGCCGGAGCAGGATGAGTGGGAGCGCTTTCGGCGCGCGCTCAGGTTCCACGAGGATGGACACAT
This sequence comes from Gemmatimonadota bacterium, assembly GCA_012027055.1. GTDB lineage: Bacteria > Gemmatimonadota > Gemmatimonadetes > Longimicrobiales > RSA9 > VEPF01. The sequence goes on from VEPF01000362.1 coordinate 2,476, forward strand.
CAAGATCTACCGCCGCGAAGCCGCCGTGATGTACAAGAAGCTGCTGGCCACCACGGTCCAGACGATCAACACCGTGTTCACCAACGAGAAGCTCCGGATCAAGGGCCTGAGCAAGCAATTCGACGCCCTCACCGGCCAGGGCACCAAGCAGAAGGACTGCCCTGACGGCACCACCATCATCAAGGAGCCCTAGGCCAGACCCGTAGTATCCGCCGGCCGCTATCTCGCCTCGAACCTGACCGGGAGCAACAGCCAGCCCGCCTGGCCCCGCGTGAACCGGTATACAGGACCCACCTTCAGCGCCGCCGAATCCAGCTCGGGACGGCCGCTCGATGCGGACACGGCTGATGAGGTGACTGCCCCCGGCTCGTTCACGAACAGCCGGAGCTGCACCGTCCCGCCGACGCCGGCGCGGCGCAGCTCCGGCGGATAGGCCCTGGTCAGGGCCACCAGCACCTGGTTCGGGTTGGCGATCTGGCGACCCGGCACGGTGAATCCCACCGCGCCCCCGCCGCCGCGCAGGCTGCCCGTGAACTCCAGGGTATCGGCGCGCTGCGCTACCTTTACGCCCTCAAACGTGGCCGCGGCATCGGCGGCGGCTTGCTCGAAGGCCGTGGGCTGCTGCGGCCCGACCTCGAAGAGGACGGGCACCTCGCTCCCCCCCGGGCCCGCGCGAACCCCCAG
>VEPF01000445.1 GCA_012027055.1 Gemmatimonadota bacterium
CTAGGAGGAGCCATGCCGCGGATGACTTTCGCGCAACGCTATCGCGCCCACATGCGGCGCGTGCGCCGGCCGGAGCGAACGGCCGAGCACTGGGACGCACGCGCCGTGGCCATGAGCGCCACGGTCTTCGAGGGCGAGTATCTGCAGCGCTTCCTGGCCCGGCTGGACCTGGCGGGCTGCCGCACGCTGCTCGACGTGGGCTGTGGACCGGGCACGATCGGGCTCTCGGTGGCCCCGCGCCTGGAGCACGTGTACGGCCTGGACTTCAGTGCCGGTATGCTGGCGGCCTTCGGCGAGAACGCGCGCGTGCGCGGGCTGGCGAACGTGACCCCGATCCGGCTGGGCTGGGATGATGACTGGGCCGCGGTGCCCGCATGCGACGTGGTCGTGGCCTCGCGCTCCACGGTGGTGCCCGACCTGGAGGCGGCGGTGCGGAAGCTGAACGCCACGGCGCGGGTCCGCGTGTACGCCAGCTATCCGGCCGAGGGCACGATGCTGCCGCCGCCACTGCTGGCCGCCATTGGCCGGGCGGACAGCGCGGCGCCGGACTACTTCACCGTGCTGGGCATCCTGCACGAGCTGGGCTGCCGGCCCACGCTGGACTGGCTCCCGGCCCGGAACCGGCTGGCGGACTGCGCGAGCTTCGAGGCGGTGCTCGCCAGGGTGAGCGATGCGCTCGGCGAGCTCGACGCGGCCGAGGCGGAGCGCCTGCGCGGCTACTGCGAAGCGAACCGCGCGCAGCTCGGCACGGAGCCCATGCGGTGGGCGCTGTTCTCGTGGGAGCCGCGCGCGTGAGCGGCCCGGAAGACCGCGCGCGGGTCTGGCGGCGCGCGGCGGTGTACGGCAGCCTGTGGGCCGCCGTCGAGATCGTGGTGGGCAGCTTCCTCCACAACGTGCGCTTCCCGCTGGCCGGCACGGTGCTGAGCGCGATCGGCGTGGTGCTGCTCACGGTCGGGCACCGCTCCGCTCCGGAGCGGGGCCTGATCTGGCGGGCCGCGCTGATCTGCTCGCTGATGAAGTCGATCTCGCCGAGCGCGGTGATCCTCGGGCCGATGATCGGCATCCTGATGGAGGGCCTGCTGCTCGAGGCCATGGTGCGCCTCGTGCGCGGGCGGGCCATCGGCTACCTGGCGGGCGGCGCGCTGGCGGTTGCGTGGGCCCTGGCGCAGCGGCTGCTGAACGCGCTCATCACCTTCGGTCCCGACCTGGTGCGGCTCTACGCCGAGGCCTACCACTTCGCCGCCCGCTCGCTGGGCGTGACCAGCTTCGGACCGTTCGACCTGATCGCGGCGCTGCTCGCGCTCGAGCTCGGGCTCGGCTGCCTCGCGGCCGCACTGGGCCTGAGCATCGGCCGTGCCGGGGCCGGGGCCGCGTCTGTGCTCCAACCGGCCAGCGCCGGCGGCATGCCGCAGCTGGCGCCGCCGACCGTGGCGCAGGGCGACTGGTCACTGGCGCGCCTGGCGATCTTCGCGGCGGCACTGGTGGCCGGGATGTTCGGCCTGGGCCGCCTGCCGCTCTGGGCCGCGGCCCTCGGCGTGGCCGCCTACGCGACCGGGGTCTTGCTGGTCTACCCGAGGGCGGCCGGGCGGCTGCGCCGGATCTCCCTGTGGATCGAGCTGCTGGCCGTGATCCTCCTGGCCGGACTCGTCTTCGGCGGGCTCCGCCACGGGATGGCCGGGCTGCTGGATGGGGCCGCGTCGGGCGTTACCATGGCGCTCCGGGCCACCATGGTCCTGCTCGGCTTCACCGCCATCTCCGTGGAGCTCCGCAACCCGGTCATCCTGGCCTGGCTCGAGGAGCGCCGTCTCCAGGGGCTCTCGGATGCGCTGGGCGTGGCGTTCGGCGCCCTGCCCACGTTCACCGCCGCGCTGGCCGAGCACCGTCACCTGTGGCGCCGCCCGCGCCTGCTCGCGGCGACCCTGCTCGAGATCGCCGACCGGGTGCACTACTCCGCCGCCCCGCCGCCCGGGGGCCGGGGCGCCGTGGTACTGATCAGCGGCCCCACGGGCGCGGGCAAGACCACGCTGGCCACGGCCGTGGTCGCGCAGCTGCGCGGCCGCGGCGTGCGCGTGGCCGGCATCCTGGCTCCGGGGCTGCTGGACGACGGGCGCCGGACCGGCTTCGACATCCTGGACCTCGCCACCGGCGAGCAGGCCCCGCTCGCGCGCGAGCAGCAGCCGGGCGCGGCCACCCACGTGCGCTGGAGCCGCTTCGCGTTCACGGCGGAGGGCCTGTCGCTCGGCGCACGCGCGCTGGGCGAGGGCGCGGTGGCGGCCGACGAGGTCGTGGTCGATGAGGTGGGACCGCTGGAGCTCGCCGGCGGCGGCTGGGCCGCCTCGCTCGATGCCCTCGCCGCGCGCCCCGCCGCGCTGCTGCTGATCGTCCGGGACGCGATCGTGGCCGATGTCACGGCGCGCTGGGGATCGGCGGCGACCGCGGTGTACGACGTCGCCTCCGCCACCCCGGCGGAGATCGCGGACGCGCTGATCGAGGGCATGGGCATCGCCGGGGCAGAGCCCTGAGGGTACCAGTGCCGCGGAGCGCGTTTTCGTACCGCCGCGACCAGCGCCGGGGGGCTGGATGGGTTATTATTCACAGTTGGTGGCGGTAACAACAGGAACAATTCGGAGACCAGGGTCATGAACCAGGACCAGTACAACAAGATCCGTGCGGGTGACGGCTTCATAGCGGCGCTGGACCAGAGCGGCGGCAGCACGCCCAAGGCGCTGAAGCTATACGGGGTAGGCGAGGATGCGTTCTCGAACGAGACGGAGATGTACGACCGGATCCACGAGATGCGGACGCGGATCGTGACCAGTCCGTCGTTCGACAAGCGGATCGTGGGCGCGATCCTGTTCGAGAACACGATGGATCGCTCGATCGAGGGCAAGGGCTCGGCGGAGTACCTGTGGACGGTTAAGGGGGTGGTGCCGTTCCTGAAGGTGGACCAGGGGCTGGCGGCGGAGGCGAACGGCGTGCAGCTGATGAAGCCGATGCCGGGGCTGGACGGGCTGCTGGCGCGGGCCGTGAGCAAGGGCGTGTTCGGCACGAAGATGCGCTCGGTGATCAAGCGGGCCGCCGCGGCCGGGATCGACGCGATCGTGGCGCAGCAGTTCGAGTTCGGCCCCCAGATCCTGCAGGCCGGGCAGGTACCGA
>VEPF01000382.1 GCA_012027055.1 Gemmatimonadota bacterium
CGTCCAGAAGTGCTGCCCCATCTCGCTGGGGTAGGTGTGCAGCACCGCCCCCAGCCACCCGCCCTTGATGCCGCCCATGGGCGCGCCCACCGGGAGCGTGAGCCCGTGGTGCAGGGCGGCCGCGAGCGTACCGGCCAGCAGTCCCGAGAACGCGCCGTGGCCGGTGCTGCGCTTCCAGAACATGCCGAGCAGGAAGGTGGCGAACAGCGGCGCGTTCACGAACGCGAACACGAGCTGCAGCATGTCCATGATGTTGTTGAACTGGGTGGTCGCGTACGCGGTCACGACCGAGAGCCCGATCCCGAAGATGGTCGCGGCCCGCCCCATCCAGAGGTAGTGGGCGTCGCTCGCGCCCTTCCTGATGTAGGCCTGGTAGATGTCGTAGGTCCACACCGTGTTGAACGCGGTCACGTTGCCGGCCATGCCGGACATGAACGAGGCCATGAGCGCGGTCAGCCCGAGCCCGAGCAGTCCGGCCGGGAAGTAGTGGCCGAGCATCATGGGAATGGCCATGTCGTAGTTGTAGCTGCCGTCGGGCTTGATGGGCAGCTGGAACCCGCTCTGGCCCGCGTGCGTGGTGAGTGCCATGGCGATCATGCCGGGCACGATCACCAGGAACGGGATCAGCGACTTGGGGAAGGCCGCGATCAGGGGCGTGCGGCGCGCCGCGGGCATCGAGTCCGCCGCCATCGCCCGCTGCACCACCAGGAAGTCTGTGGTCCAGTAGCCGAAGGAGAGCACGAACCCGAGCCCCATGGCCAGCCCGAACCACTCGATGCCCATGGGATTGGCCGCGGCGCTGCCCATGTGCTGCCAGGACTCCGTCCAGGCGCCGGGCGCGAAGCCCGCCTGCTGCGCGGTCTCGCCCAGCCGCTGCGTGAGCCCCGTCCAGCCGCCCACGTCCTTGAGCCCGAGCAGCACCAGCGGGATGAACCCGGCCACGATCAGGAAGAACTGCAGCACCTCGTTGTAGATCGCGGAGGTGAGCCCGCCGAGGAAGATGTACGCCAGCACGATCAGCGCCGAGACCAGCACGCTCACGTTGAAGTCCCACCCCAGCAGCGCGCCCAGCAGCAGGCCCATCGCGTACATCGAGATCCCGGACGAGAACACGGTCATGGCCGCGAACGAGATCGCGATGAAGCCGCGCGTCTTTTCGTCGAAGCGCAGCCGCAGGAACTCGGGGACGGACCGGGCGCGCGAGCCGTAGTAGAACGGCATCATGAAGATGCCGACGAACACCATGGCGGGGACCGCGCCGATCCAGTAGAAGTGGCTGGTCGCGATCCCGTACTTCGCGCCCGACGCCCCCATCCCGATCACTTCCTGCGCGCCCAGGTTCGCGGAAAGGAACGCCAGGCCCGCGACCCAGGCCGGGATGGAACGGCCCGACAGGAAGAAATCGGTGCTCGAGCGCATGTAGCGCTTGAGCGCTACCCCCACCCCGATCACGAACACGAAGTAGATCCCCAGGATCACGTAATCGATGGCGGCCAGCTGAATCGTATTCACGCTTCTCCCCCGGACCTGGCTCCGGCCCCGACCGCGCGAGACCGGAAGGTGCGTGCGGGAACGGGCCGCAGCGCCCGAACCCCTGTCGTGTGAAGGCCCTCGCCCGCCCGTACCGGCGGACGGATCGCGAACCCCGAATACTGGGGCGTCGGCACCGGTCGAGGCAACGCGCCGCGCACTGCGATCCGGCTCCGGTCGGCGCGCCTGAGCTGGTCACGAGCGGGCGCCCGGCGCATTGCGGCGGAGGCATCGCGGACCTATATTACCGTATGGGTTGATAGTTGATCAGACGGCGGGTGATATGGCAAGTTGCGATTCCGCGGGTGGGTCCAGCTGTGGCGGCGGGAGATCGTGCCCGGCGGTGATGGGCGTGCCCTTCCCGTTCGTGCTCATTGCGGTGCTGTTGCTGGCGGGCCTGGTGGACGGCGTGCGGAAGCCCGCGCCGACGCCGGCGGACCTGGGCCAGGCGCTGGCGCGCCTGGATGCGCCGTACCGGCGGGCGCTCGCGGCCGCAGGCAGCGGCGAGAGTGCCCGGACTGCCTCGGGGGTGGCGGAGCTGGCGGAGGCATGGTCCAGCTTCGACGCGCTGCGGGGGGCGCAGCTGGCCAGGCTCACGGACGGTGCGAAAATGCGGTCGGACATCGCGGGCCTGCTGCGCGAAGCTGGCGCGGTGGCCCGCGTCGACCCGGCGCGCGCGCGGGTGCTGCTCGAGCAGACCGGGGCGCGACTGCAGGAACTACAGGCGCGCAGCGGGTCCGGCGACGGGTCTGCTGGCAGCTAGCGAGGTGGCAGCCGGGCGCGGTGTGCGTCCGGCGTGCGAAGCCGGCGGGGAGTGTGGTTCTCCGCCGGCTTCTGTGCCTGTCGGACCCGCGATCGTCCGCTAGAACCTGGTCCGGTACTTACCTTCGTGGCAAAGGGACCGCTGCTGGAAGAAGGTGGGCTCCGAGGGCGGGTACATGCTGTCGCACTCGGCCTCCGTCCTGGGCGGCGCGTAGTTGTAGATCACGTAGCAGCCGTCCACGTCGCGGTCGTACTTCCAGGTGACCACGTTGCTGTACTTGTTGTTCTCGCGCTTGTAGACGTCCTGGCAGGCCTCCGCGCGCGTGGCTTCGTAGGCGCGGCGCCGTTGGGCCAGGCTGTCCAGGCGGATCGAGTCCTGGCGCGCGGCGAGGGCCGGATCCTGGGCGGCCTCGTCCGGGCGCGAGCAGCCGGCCAGGCACGCCAGCGCGCAGAGGACGAGGGCGAGGCTCGAGGTCCGCCCGGGGGCGGCAATCAGGCGTGGCATCGGGGGATCTCCTTTCTCCACCGGGGTCACGGAGTGGCCGTCGGCCACATCCTGCGCGCCCAGGCGCCTGCCCGCAATAGGCAAGCCCTGGTCTAGAAAGTCACGCGCGTGGCCGTCGCGGAGATCGTGAACTCCCCGACCTTGGACCCCGGCGTGTAGGCTCCGCCTGCGTACACGCCGTCGGTGGCCGAACCGGTTGAGCTGCCGCCCACGTAGAGCTGGTACGTGCCTCCTTTCTTCAGGACGGAGGACGAGAACGCCACGGACTGGTATTGCTTGGACGGCTTGAAGGTCAGCACGTCCTCGCCGGCGGTGGTCTGGATGTGGAGGATGGTCCCGGCCGGGCGCGCGGTCGTGCTGTTGAGCAGCAGCGAGTACTGCGTGGACGTGGCGCTCGGACCCTGAGCCATGCCGACGCTGCCGGCCGCCGCGAGGAAACCACCGCTCATGTTGAACGTGCCATCGTAGTCCACCGCCCCGTTGTCCTGGCGGGTGGGGCCGTTCACGATGATCGTGCCCCCGGTCATCACGATGGAGCCGTTGACGTCGAGCCCATCCCCGCCGGCCGTGGCCGCGATGTAGCCGCCCCGGACGTGCAGGAAGTTCTTGCCGACGGTACCGCCGCCGCCGGGGCCGCCGGGGCCGCCGGGCGGTCCCATTATGGCGCCGTCGCCGCTGGCAGCGTTCAGGCAGTCATCGGTGCAGGTGGCCACGATGGTGCCGCCGGAAACGACCACGGCGTGGCTCTCGATACCTTCGTAGGATTTCGTGATGGTAATGCGGCCGCCGTTCACGCCCAGGGCGGAATCCGCGTGCACGCCATCGTCCCCGGTGGCGATGTCGAAGCTCCCGCCGTTGATGGACAGGTACTCGTTCGCGTGCACCGCGTCATCGGCCGCATCGATGACGAAACTGCCGTCCTCGACGACCAGCAGCACGGTGGCCTTGAGCGCCTTGGCGGAGGCGCCCGTGGCTACGGTCCTGGAGCTGCCGCCGCCCGCCGCGATGTTCAGGCTGCCGCCGGCGATGAGCAGGTCGGTCTCGGCCTCGAGCCCGTCCGCCCCCGCGGTGACGGTGACGTTCCCGCCGGCAATGTGGATGTAGCCGGCATTGGCTTCGTCCTCGTTGTCCGCCTTGATGCCATCGCCGCCGGCCGTGACCACGATGTTGCCGCCCGCAGCCATGACGTAGTCCTTGCCCCGGATGCCGTCGTCCTTGGCCGTGACCGTGATGTTGCCGCTCTTGATGACCAGTCCGTCCTTGCTGGCGATGCCGTCGTTGTAGTTCCCTTTCACGGTCAGGGAACCGTTCCCGTACAGGGTCAGGTCGGCTCTGCTGAACAGCGCCGCGTTGGGCTCGGTCTCGCCGCTGGGCAGGCTGTAAGCCGCCGCATCAGTGATCTGGTTCACGGAGTTGTCGGCGAGCACGATCAGGACTCGCTCGGCGTTTTCCACGGTGAGTGGCGAGTTGCTCGCCGAGCTGATGGTCACGCCGTTCAGGATCAGGCGCACGACCCCGGCCGCATCCGTGTCCACGATGATCCGTCCGTCGGTGAGCTGGCCCGTGAAGCTGTACGTCCCCGCCGCGGTGACGGTCACGGTGCGGCCGTTCACCTTCGCGCCCGAGCCCTGCACGGCGATGGCCGAGCCACTGAACGTGATCGGGACCACCGCGGCGCCGTTCCACGAGTAATCGCCGGCGACGTCGTGGGCCGCCTGGTTCTTCGCCAGCGCGGCGGCCACCGTGTAGCTGACCGGCTCGACCGTGGTGCCGGTAGGAGTCACGGGAGTGCCGTCGTCGGTACCGTCATCGGCGCCCGGGCCGGTCGCGTCGGCGCAGGCCGTCCACAGCGCCGGGAGCACGGCCGCCAGCAGCCAGCGCCGGAGTGCGGCGGGGCGGCGTCGCGGTCTGGTCATGGGGCGCTCGGAGCCTTGCGGCCAGGCACCTTCACATCGAAATCGAGATCTACCCCGATCACGTGGAAGGTCCGGTCGTAGCTCTTGGCGTAGTCCGGGCGATAGATGTAGAAGAGGCCGAGCCTGGCGCCTTTCAGGTACTCGTACTTCAGGCCCAGCTCGTTACGCCAGTTGTCCACGGCGATGCCATCCGCGAGTTCGAAGATCGGCTCGGAGGACGCGTACAGGTCCAGGCGTTTGGTCACGCCGTATTTCGCTTCCATTCGGGTGCGCAGGAAGACACTTTCGTCGCTGCTCTGCTCGTCGTTTCCCGCGAAGTTCTGGCGCTGGTACTGCAGCATCGATCGGAACGCCAGCGTCACGGCCTCGAGTTTGGCCTTCGCCTCGGCGCCGCCCGCGAAGCGGTGGAACGTGCCCTCATCCACGAGTGCCAGCCGGTAGCTGCCGAAGAGTGTGAGCCACCCGGTCAGGCCGCGTCCGGCTTCGGCAGTGAGGTACGAGCCGCGATAGGTTGAAGCGTCGTCGACCAGCTTCAGCCGGTACCGCAGCGAGGTCTCCCAGCGGGCCGGCAGGTTCACGTGCAGGGCGGCGCTGTACCACGTCTGCAGGTCGGAGGGATCCGCCCTGCTGGTCTGGGCCTGCGCGCCGGTGGCTCCCGGCGCCAGCAGCAACAGGGCGAGCCCCGCGGTCCTAGCGACGCTCATGCTTCGCCTGCCGATGACCGTCGTGGTAGTAGGCCGTCAGGTGCGCGCAGTCGCGCAGCAGGTCGATGTCCCGGACGTCCACCCGGTGGATGTCGAGCCCGGTGCGCTGGTTCAGGTCCGCGATCAGCTCCGCCCGGCGCTCGTGCCCCAGCAGCTCGATGCGATCGTAGCGCACCGGGCGGGCATGCTCCCGCCGGCTGATCAGGTTGCCCTCCAGCAGGGCCGGACACAGCACGATGGCACCGCCGATCACAGCCAGCTCCACCCACGCCACCCCGCCCACGGCCATGATCAGTCCCAGCGCGATCACCAGGAACAGGTAGGTCATGTCGTTCACCGACATGCCCTCCGTCCGGTAGCGCAGGATGGAGAACACGGCAAACAGCCCGAACGCGGCGCCCATGCTCATCTGCACGCCGTTGAGCAGGAACGTGAGCAGGAAGATGGTGAGGTTGAACGAGAAGAAGGTGAGGAACAGGTCCGTGCGCCGGTAGTTGCGGAAGTAGATCACGCGGATCAGGGCGGTCACGCACACCAGATCGAGCGCGAGCCGCCCGAAGAAGGCCCACTGCAGGCCGCCGCCCACGAACCCCGGGCCGGCTGTCTGACTAGCGAGTGCCTGAAGGGACATGGTTACCACTCAGTCGCTGAACGTGATGAAGCAGGGGCAGGAAGCGGTTCTTCCGAACCCCCGGTACCAGCGTGGCTACTCCCAGACAGTACTTGCTGATGCGGCGCTCGCGGTACCCCTGGCGGCGCAGCACCGCGGCGAAATCCGAATGCCCCTGCCGCTCCTGCTTGACTTCCGCGATCACCAGCGCCGGGTAGCCCGCCGCCTGCGATCCGCGCGCGAACTCCAGCGCCAGGTCCACCGTGACGCGCTCGGCCGCGGTCCGGCTGACCAGGGTGATGCGCGTGTAGTCCGCGGCCACGAGCGGGCGGAGCGATGCCGGCGCGACGGCCCGGGCGATGCCCAGCAGCGGGACCTGCGCCAGCAGTCCGATGGGATCGACGGCAGGCGCGAGCGGCAGACGTGATTTCAGCGTGCGGCCCCGGTTGGTCGAGAGCTTCACCTCCAGGAATTCCTGGCCGGTCTCGAGGTAGCTCCGCACCCGCACCTTGTAGCGAGGCAGCCGGCCGGCATGATGCGCCTGGTAGCACGCCAGGTCGGGAGTGTCGTAGTAGCGGGTGCGATACGCACGCAGCCGGGCACCGGCAATCTCCAGCACCCGGTAGTGCGGCGCGCACCACGCCAGGATGGCCGGCAACGCCTGGATGGGAATCACGAACTTCGTGTCCGTGCGGTCCAGCAGCGCCGCCTTCCCTACCCCCTCCAGCGACAGCGACTCCAGCCCGGCAGCCGCCCGGACGATCCCTGTCCACGGCTCGATCCCATGCGAGCCCTGCGACGGTGGGGCCGGCCGCGCTTCGACCGCCCGGGCTGGGCAGGTTTGCAGATCGCCTGTGATCATCGGCCCTTGTCGTGCATCGTCGCTCACCGGTCCCGACGCCGCGGGGCAGCGCCCTCACTCATCCCCTGCCAGCAAGACACGCCAGCCCCGCTCCGCCCCGATGGCGCGGAGATACGATAGCGCGACTGGTACGGCACGCCGCAAGCACTCGTGCCAGCTGCACCGCCATGAATACGATTCGCACCGCCGCGGCCACGAACCGACGCCAGGCGCGTCGGCGAGTGGTGCGCGGCGTATTTCCTATGCCGGAGGCGCGAATGTGCCGCCGCGTGGACCGGACCGGGGCCGGCGTTGCCCCGCCGCGACGGCCGCCCGATCATGAACCCGGGCGGCCGTTTGACGGCGCCCGTCCGATCACTCTCCGACCCTCATCACGCACCGGCGTCCTCACAAGGAGGTGTGGATGCGCATCAAGGCCGTGCTGACCGCGGCGCTCGTGCTGCTCGCGGCCGCTCCGCTCTCCGCTCAGCGCCGCATCCCGAAGGACCTGTCGGGCGCGCGGGGATTCAACTACCAGTCGGCCCCCACGCCCGGGCACACCGAGCACTGGCTGCAGTACAGCGCGGCAGAGACCGAGCGGGACCTGGACTACGCGAAGCGGCTGCAGCTGAACCAGGTGCGGGTGTTCATCCCGTGGGCGGCCTGGGAGCGGGACAAGGAGGCGTTCCGGAAGAACCTGGTTCATTTCGTCCGGGCGGCGCACGCGCGCGGCATCGGAGTGATGCCGGTGCTGCAGTACCGGCGCGGCATGTCCATGGACACGGCGCAGTGGCCGCAGGCGCGGGAATACGTGGCGGACCTGGTCGCGACCATCGGGAACGGGAAGGAGCCCGGCCTGGCGATCTGGGACGTGTCGAACGAGCCGGACTGCTGTGCGCTGCCGGCGACGCCGGCCAACCGGGTCCGGATGGAGTTCGCGATGCGCATGGCGAGGCTGTTCCACGAGCTGGACGCGGTCACGCCGGTGACCATTGGCGCCACTTTCGCGCAGGGCATGATCGACATGGGCGAGGCGATGGACGTACTCTCGTTCCACAACTACTACAACACGCGCGCCGCCATCGCGGCGGAGATCGCGAAGGCGAAGGAGTACGCGGCGCGGACGGGCAAGGCGCTGATCAACACGGAGATCGGCTGCGTGGGCCGCGCGAACCCGTACGACGTCACGCTCGAAGAGCACATGAAGGCGAACGTGGGCTGGTACATCTGGGAGCTGATGATCACCGGGCAGTGGGGCACGGTGCACGGCGTCTTCTATCCGGATGGAACGGTCCGCGATCCCTCGATCGTGGCGGCGCTGTTCGGGATGTTCCGGAACCGCGGGCCGGATGTCATCCCGGAGGTACCGGACCGGGAAGGGCACGTGACGCGCGCCGTGGACAACAACCGGAAGTGGCTGGCCGACCCGAACGCGAGCTGGGAGGCGGGACTCGATCTCGCGGAGGTCTCGGCCAACCTGCTGGAGGCGAGCCAGCTGATCGCCATGCACGAGCCGCCGACCCGGCAGATTGGCCTGCTGCGGAAGGGCGCGCCGGACCTGGCCGCGTTGCGGGCGGCGCTCGAGAAGTACACGTCGCTGCTGGAGCCGTACCGGCGGCCGCCAACGCCGACACAGTAGCGGCTCAGCTCTCGGGAGGGCCGGGGCTTGTCACTGCGCAATCGCCTGCTGGCCTTGTTCACCGCCTTCGGCATCCTGCCGCTCTGCGCGCTGGGCGGGTATCAGTACGTACGCACCCAGCGCGCGGTGGAAGCGCTGGTCGGCACGCAGACGGCGCAGCTGGCGGAGCGTGCGACGACCCGGATCACCGACCGCTGGTCACGCCTCCGGTCCGATCTCCTGCTGGTGGCCGGCAATACCGAGACGGAACGCATCTACGCCGCGCGCGGCGACTCGCTGCAGCTGGCGCGCGCGCTCGGGCTCGCCGCCCCCTTTTTCCGCGACCTCTGGCAGCAGATCGGGGCGGGCTACGAGGCGATCGAGCTGCGGGATGCGCGCGGCCGGCGCCTGTTCCAGCTCGGTGACCTCGAGCGCGACCCTTCAGGGAGCGTGGCCGCGACCCTGAACACCCAGGAGATCGTGCGGGGACCGGCGAGCGGGGCGATCGTGGGTGTCGTGGTGGCCAGCCCGCGCCTGGACGCGCTGCTGCCGGCGGACGTGCTGGCGGCGCGCTTCGGGGAAGCCGGCTACTCGATCATCGTGGACCGGGCGACGGGACTGGTGCTCTACCACCCGCGGCATGCCGGTCTCAACCAGCGACTGCAGACGCTGCTGCGGGCGGACAGTCTGGCTGCGCGCAGAGTGCTGAGCCAGTCCGGCCGCGGGCGTTTCACTTCGGGCCGGGGTGACTCGACGCGGGTCGCTTCGTGGGTCTCGCTCGATGAACCACCGTGGTCGGTGATCGTCTCCGCTTCGGTGCCGGAGTTCGGAACCGCATTCGCCCGCCTGCGTCGCGAGGCGCTCGCGGTGGTGCTGCTGGTCGCGGTGCTGATGTGGGCGGCATTCACGCTGGCCAGCCGCCGGGCCACGCGTTCGCTGCAGGCGCTCACGCGCGCAGCCGACCAGGTGGGGCGCGGCAATTTCGCGCCCGTGCTCCCGCCAGCAGGACGCGATGAGGTGGGCAGGCTGGCGCAGGCGTTCCAGGCCATGACCGGCAAGGTCGCGGAGATGGTGACGCAGCTGGAGCGCAGCCGGCAGCTCGCGGCCATAGGCGAGTTCGCGGCCGAGCTGTCGCACGAGATCCGCAATCCGCTCACCGCGCTCAAGCTGAACCTGCAACGCATCGAGCGGTCGGTGCGCGGCGAGCGCGCTCCCGCCGGCGCGGCCGCGCCGCTGGCGATCTCGCTCCGGGAGATCGACCGGTTGGACCGGGTGGTGAGCGGGATCCTGCACCTGGGACGGCCGCACACGGGCCCGCGGAGCGTCGTGCCGCTGCGGGCGGTCGCCGAGCAGGCGCTGGCGGTGACGAGCGAACAGGCGGCCGCGCAGCACGTGGAGATCGCGACCGAATTCCCGGTGCCGGATGACGTCGCCGTGGATGCGGAAGAGCTGCGTGCCGCGATTCTGAACCTGCTGGTGAATGCGCTGGAGGCGATGGCAGGCGGCGGCCGGCTCAGGCTCTGGACGGAAGCGGCCGGCGCCGAGGTTGCGCTGGTAATCGAAGACAGCGGCCCGGGGATACCGGCGGCCGAACGCGCGCGCCTGTTCCATCCGTTCCACACCACCAAGCCGCACGGCACCGGCCTGGGGCTCGCCGCCGCACTGCGCACCGTGGAAGCCCACGGCGGGCACCTGACGCTGGTGGCACCGCGCCATGGCGCAGGCGCGGCGTTCTGCCTGCAGCTTCCCCTCGCGTCCGTGGAGGTGACCACGTGAACGGCCGCATTCTCGTGGTGGACGATGATGCCGCGATCCGGGAGACGTTCCGCGAGCATCTCTCGGAATCCGGCTACGACGTGGCGGTAGCCGGATCGGCGGAGCAGGCGCTCGCCCACTTTCACGCGTTCGACCCGGCGCTGGTGATCACGGACGTACGCATGCCCGGCCTGAACGGCATCGAGCTGCTGCAGCGGCTGCAGCAGGCCGCGCCGGACGTGGCCTGCGTGGTGATCACCGCGCACGAAGACATGCGGAGCGCGGTCGAGGCCATGAAGGCGGGGGCGCGCGAGTACCTGGTGAAGCCGCTCGACCTCGACCAGATCGACCTGATCGTGGCGCGCTGCTTCCGCGAGCGCGCGCTGGTCCGGCGGGCGCAGAGCCTGAGCGAGAGTGCCGCGGAGCCGTACGCGCTCGACCGGCTGGTCGGACGCGACGCGCGCATGATCGAGATCTACAAGCGCATTGGCACCCTGGCCACGAGCCGTGCGCCCGTGCTGATCCGCGGCGAGACCGGCACGGGCAAGGAGCTGATCGCGCGGGCCATCCACTACAACTCCGAGCGCGCGGGCGAGCCGTTCGTGGCCGTGAACTGCACGGCGCTGCCGGAGACCCTGCTGGAGAGCGAGCTGTTCGGGCACGTGCGCGGTGCGTTCACCGGTGCGGTGGCGGACCGGCGAGGCCACTTCGAGCGCGCGGGTGCGGGCACGGTGTTCCTGGACGAGATCGGGGATATCGGGCCGGCGTTCCAGGCCAAGCTGCTGCGCGTACTGCAGGAGCGCGAGGTGCTGCCCGTGGGTGGCGAGCGGGTGGTGCGTACGGAAGCCCGCGTGCTCGCGGCCACGCAGCGCGACCTGCGCCGCCTGGTGGCCGAAGGTCGTTTCCGCGAGGACCTCTGGTTCCGGCTGTGCGTGGTCGAGATCGAGGTGCCGCCGCTGCGCGACCGGGCCGGAGACATCCCGTTGCTCGCTCGCTACCTGCTCGAGCGCCTGGCGCGCGAGGCGCACCGCCCGCAGGTCATCCTGCCGGACTCGGTGCTGCGCGGCCTGCAGGCATACCGCTGGCCGGGGAACGTGCGGGAACTGGAGAACGCACTCAGCCGCGCGCTCATCCTGGCCCGCGGCCCTGCGCTCGCGCGGGAGGATCTCGGCCTGGAAGGCGACGTCGGCGCGTCCGCGTCTGCCGCGCCCGCGGATCACTCACTGGCGGCCGCAGAGCGCGCGCACATCTGCGGCGTGCTCGAGCGCGTGCACGGCAACAAGCGGCAGGCGGCCCGCCTGCTGCGGATCTCGCGGAGCCGGTTGGACCGGCTGCTGGAGAAGCACGGGCTGGCCCCGAAACAGGACCCAAATGGTCCCGGAACGGGGCCGGAGGCGCCGCCGGCCGCGGGGGCTTCTGAAGCATAAGTCCTCACGCCGCAACACGATTTGATCAGCTTTCGGTGCGGTCCGGGTCGTGCCGCACGGGCGGAACGGGCGATTGCCCCGGCAGAGCCCCCGCACCCGATCCCGAGGTTCCCATGACAACGCTCCGACGTGCTGCGCTGGCCGCGGCCCTGCTGCTCCTGGCCGCTGCCGCCTCCGGCCACGCGCAGACTTACGCGCGTACCCGGTTGTTCAACGCCGCCGGCAAGACCATCGGCTCCGCGGCGATTTCGCCGAACGGCCGCTGGCTGCTGTTCGACCTGGCTGAGAACGAGGCCGAATCCGCGCTCTGGATTCAGCCGCTCGCGGGTGGCGAGCCGTTCCGCATCACCTCGCCGGGTCAATACGACATGACGCCGCACTGGTCCCCAACGGGCGACCAGGTCTTCTTCCTGTCCACGCGCGCGGCGCGCGCCGAACCTCGCCTCAGTTATGTCATGAGCATGCCGGTGGACCCCGCCACTGGCCGTGCGGCGGGACCGCCCCGGCAGGTGACGCTGGACCCGGTTGTGTTCTTCTGCGTCTCCCCGGACGGTGGCATGCTGGCATACGTCACCGACTCCAGGCCGGGTGTCCTGCTGCGCGTGCTCCCCGCCGACGGCGGCGCGGCCCGCACCCTGGACACGCTGCAATTCGCGACCCGTACGCTGGGTTTCACGCCCGATGGCAAGTCGGTGTTGTACGCCCCCCGCGTACGCAGCGTGCCGCGCGTGCTGCTGCGCGTCGGCGTGCAGGGCGGCCCGGCGGAGGAAATCATGCGGGTCCAGAAGACCATCACGCAGATCGCGCCGGACGGCGAGCACGTGATACTCTGGGCGACGGGCCCGGGCCTGCGCGAGTACGCGTACGAGGTCGTCTCGCTGAGCGGTGAATTGCGCGCCCGCATTCCCGCGGTGCAGGCCATGAACCTGAGCGGTGTCGCACCCGGCGGCCGGGCACTGATCGTGACGCAGCCCGACGTGGTGGCGCCCACCAGGGTCATGCCGGTGGCGGGCGGCGCCTATCGGCAGGTCACCGAGCCCAACAGCTACGACTGGGTCGGGGGCTGGAGCGCGGACAGCCGCACGGTCTACTCGCTCACGGAGGCGGACGGTCAGCCGGCCTTCCGACTGCAGCCCGTGGACGGCACCCAGCCCCGGTCGATCCCCGGGATCGGCGCCACGCCGACGGCGAGATGGTTTGCGGCCGGCCCTGGCATCACCGTCTTCACCGAGCCCGGCCGGGAGCCCGGGACGCAGCGGCTGATCGGCCTCGACCTGGCCACCAACCGACGGACCGTGCTGGCAGCGCATGCCCCTGCGTCGATCCTGGCGCGCTGGGTGGCCGGCCCGGGCGGCACGGTATCGATGAACGGCGACGAGGTGCTCTGGTACGAGCGCGCCGGCGGCCGTATCGAGGTGCGAGGTGGACGGCTGGACGGCAGCCGCCGCCTGGTCCGCGCCGTACCTGACACCGTCCGTCTGGGCTACTTCGCCGTGCATGGCAACCGCGTGGCCTGGACGCAGGAAACCGGCGAAGGGCAGTACGACCTGCTGCTCGCGAACGGTCCGACCTCCCCGCCCCGCCGCGTGCTGCGCGGCGGCCGCATCGGCGAGATCGCGTTCTCCCCGGACGGCCGCTGGATAGGCATGAACTACGCCACGCCCACTGCTCCGGGAGCGCTCGCGATCATCGCCCCGGAAGCTACCGAACAGACGCAGCCCGCCCGAATCCTGGACACCGGTGCCCTGTATTCGTACTGGCTGCGCTGGCTGCCCGACAACAGCGCCTTGCTGGTGATCGGCGGCGGCGCGGGTACCCATACCGACGTGATCATGGTCCCGCTGCGCGAAGGGGAGAAGCCCGTGGCCATCACCCGGGATGATCCCTCGCCGCGTTGGGGTTACGAGGTCTCACCCGACGGCCGCTACATCGCTTATGCGGGCGAGGTCTGGCGGGGCAGCGCCATCTGGAAGATCGACCTGAACGGCATGCGTATTGGCCCCGACCGCTGACAGCGGCGCGGCGACTCCCTTGCGACGCGCCATCCTCGGGTCACGTTCGCCCCGAGGATGGCGCGCCGTCCGTTGCCTGCGCAGCAGTGTCTTCCGGCGCTGGGCGCCGCTCCGACCGACCGAGTATGTTGTCGACTCGCCGGACCGCGAGCGCCGCGCCAGCCCGGCCTTCCTCCGAAAGCAGAGACCGCCATGGCCGTCGAACTGACCTTCCTGGGTGCCGCCGGCACGGTGACCGGCTCGGCGTACCTGCTGCAGACGGAGCACGCGAGCGTGCTGATCGACTTCGGCATCTTCCAGGGCTCGCACGAGGAGCAGGAGCGGAACGTGCTGCCCGCGGCGCTGGACACCGCGCGCCTGGACGCGGTGCTGGTCACGCACGCGCACCTCGATCACACCGGGCGCCTGCCGCTGTTGGCAAAGGACGGGTATCGCGGGCCGATTTACGCCACGGAGGCGTCCATCCCGCTGGCGAGCCTGATCCTGCGCGACTCGGCGCACGTGCAGGCCATGGACCTGGAGCGCATCAACCGCAAGCGGGAGCGCGCCGGGGAGCCGCCGCTGGCCCCGGATTTCACAGCGGAAGACGTCGTCGAGCTCATGCGGCAATTCCGGGCGGCGCCGTACCAGCGTGCAATCGAGGTGGCGCCCGGCATCACGGCGCGCTGGGTGGAGGCGGGTCACATGCTGGGGTCCGCGAGCATCCAGCTGCGCGTGCAGGATGGCGGCAGCACGCGCACCGTGGTGTTCTCGGGTGACATCGGCCCGAAGGGCGCGCCCATCCTGGAGGACGCGGTCGGCTTCGATGCGGCGGACGTGGTGGTGATGGAGTCCACGTACGGCGACCGGGACCACAAGCCGCCGGCCGAGACGGTCGCGGAATTCGAGGCGATCGTCGGGGACGCGGTGGCGCGCAAGGCGAAGATGGTAGTCCCGGTGTTCGCGGTGGGGCGGACCCAGCTGCTGCTCTACCTGCTCGCGCAGATGTTCCGGCGCGGGCGGGTCCCGAAGTTCCCGGTCTTCCTGGACACGCCGCTGGGCATCGAGGCGACGAAGATCTACTGGGCGCACATGGAGCTGTTCGATGCCGAGTTCCGCGCGCTCGAGCACGAGCATCCGGTACTGGATGACCTGAGCACGCTCACGGTGACGCCCACCGCCCAGGACTCGGTGCGCATCAACGACCAGCGCGGTCCCTGCCTGATCATGGCGGGCTCGGGCATGTGCACCGGCGGGCGCATCCTGCATCACCTGAAGCAGAACCTGTGGCGGCCCGGTACGGCGGTGCTGATCGTGGGCTACCAGGCCGAAGGGTCGCTGGGCCGGCAGCTGGTCGATGGGCACCACACGGTGACTATTTTCGGGGAGCGGATCGCGGTCAGGGCGGACGTCCACACCCTGAACGGTTTCAGCGCGCACGCGGGCCAGACTGAGCTGCTGGAATGGCTGGGGCCCATGGCGCACTGCCGGCCGCGGGTGTTCCTGGCACACGGCGAAGCCCGCGCCCGCGAGCCGCTCGCGGCGAAGATCCGGGAGCGCTACGGGCTGGAGCCCGAGCTCCCGGATGACCGCGCGACGGTGACGCTGTAGCGGCGCGCCGGCCCGGCAGTCAGCGCCGGAGGGTGGCGGTCCAGACGTCGCTTTCGAACTGCGAGACGGTGAGGTAGAGGCGGTCCGGTCCCACGCTGAAGGCACCGCCGGCGGCAGCCGCGAGCACGGGATCATCGAACGCGACCACCAGGCGTGCCGCCCCGCCCTGTGCGGGCAGGGCCCAGATCCCCTCCCGGCCGTCCTGGTGCACGGCACCGATGTAGATGGTGCTCCCATCCCGGGAGTAGCGCACATCGCCCAGGCGGCGGAGGCCGTTGGCGGCCACCAGGTCCAGGCGCGAGATCACCTGCCCGTCCGGGGTCATCACCACCAGCTCGGTCCGCCCGCGCGAGACCAGCAGCTGCCGTCCCCGCGGCGCCCAGTCGAACGGCGTGGTGGTACCGAAGTCCGTGATCTGCTTGGGATCGCCCCACGCGCCGGTGACGCTGGTGCGGTTCAGCCCCCAGATCTCCCCGCGGCCGCTGCGATAGGAGATGAATGCCAGGCTCAGCCCATCGGGCGACCAGGCAGGCGTCTCATCCCAGCCCATGCTGCAGGTCAGCTGCGCGGGCGGGCCGCCCTCGGCCGGGATGGTCATCAGCTCGTCCAGTCCGCCCACGCAGGTGGAGTCTTCGGCGCTGAACGCGATCGTGCGCCCATCGGGCGACCAGCGCGGCCAGAACTCGCCCTGCGGGTAGTCCGTGACCGGCGCCGGCTCGCCGCCGCCGGTGGATACGCGGTACAGGTCCATGTTCCCGCGGCGGTCACTGTCGAACAGCAGGGTGCGCCCGTCCGGCGAAACGTCGTGGTGCTGGATCACCTGCTTGCCGCTGGTCACGGGCTGGCCGCCGGCGATGGAGACCGTGCCGCCGCCCAGCGGATACGACCAGATGTTCTGGGTAGTGGTGAACTTCGACCACGCCAGCTCCTGTCCGCCGATCGTGTACGAGAGCGAGTGCGGGTCCGTGATGCCGGGGACCGCGTGCGCTTTGCCGACGGCGCCCCGGTCGCTCACCCGCACCACATACGTCCCCCGGGCGCCAGCGCGATTCGACACGAACAGCAGGTGCGCAATGTCGAGCCAGACCGGGCTCACGTTCAGGAACTCCTCGTTGGCTACCTCCTTCGGCGTGCCGGTGTCCAGGCCCATCACCCAGAGGGAGGACCCCACCGCGTTGCCGCTGGATGGCCACTCGGGATTGCCGTTCGCATAGGCGATCAGCTTGCCGTCGGGCGACCAGGCCAGGGAGTGCAGAGTCCAGAACCGCTCCCGGTGCACCGCCAGCTGGCGGGCCGCCGTGTCGGCGGGCGCCGTCACGAAGATGGTGTCCCATGCCACGAAGGCCACGCGCTGCCCGTCCTGCGACCAGGCGATTTCCGTGGCATACCGGGCCCGCTGCGGGAGCTTCGCCGGGCGCACCTCGCCGCCGGCCTTCGCCACCTCGTACCAGTCGCAGCGCGCCCCGCTGCAGCCGCGGAAACGCACGCGCGCGCCATCCGGCGTCCACGAGGGCGACTGCGCGCGCTCGAACGCCCCGCCCGCCAGCCGCACCTCGCCGCCGGCGCCGCCGGCCACACTGCCGACCGCGAGGCGGGGGGCGCCGATCGCGCCGGCCGCGTATGCCACCTGCTGCCCGTCCGGCGAAATCGCCGGCTGGAATTCGACTCCGGGCCGGTCCGTGAGTGCGGCCGCGTTCGTGAGCGCCAGCGATGGTCCGCGCAGCACGAACCACCAGACGCCGAAGGCCACGATGATGACCGCCGCCACGATGGCCGCGGGCACGAGCACGGCGGGACGGCTGCGGGGCGGCGTGGGGATGCCACCCTGGATCGGGGCGCGGACTGCTTTCCGGCCGGGCATGTTGACTCTCCTTCGATGCGACGCACCTGAAGATTGCCCCTGGTGCTCCCTGCCCGCCAGCGC